>CAZQHA010000106.1:0-11420 GCA_964592795.1 uncultured Planctomycetaceae bacterium
GACCTTCTTGCCGAGGCGCCGGAGGCCCTCGGCGAGCACCGCGGTCGACCGGTGCACGCGCGCCGCGATGCGACGCAGCCCCTGAGGTCCGTGGTAGACCGCGTACGACCCGGCGATCACCGCGAGCAGCACCTGCGCGGTGCAGATGTTCGACGTCGCCTTCTCGCGCCGGATGTGTTGCTCGCGCGTCTGCAGCGCCAGGCGCAGCGCCGGCCGCTTGCGGCGGTCGATCGACACGCCGACGAGACGGCCGGGCAGGCTGCGCTTGTAGATCTCGCGCGTCGCGAAGTAGGCCGCGTGCGGGCCGCCGTAGCCGAGCGGCACGCCGAAACGCTGCGTGTTGCCGACGGCGATGTCGGCGCCGAACGCGCCCGGCGGCTCGAGCAGGACGAGCGCGAGCAGGTCGCACGCCGCGGTGACGAGCGCGCCCGATGCGTGCGCGCGATCGCAGAACGAGTGGTAGTCGCGCACGACACCGTCGGTCGACGGGTACTGGATCAGCGCGCCGAACACGTCCGAGCCGAACTCGAACGTCGCCGGATCGCCGATCACGATCTCGATGCCGAGGGGCAGAGCGCGCGTCTCGACGACGTCGATCGTCTGCGGATGGCAGTCGGCCGCGACGAAGAACTTGCGCGCCGACTTGTGCTTGCTCGCGTCGAGCGCGAGCGCCATCGCCTCCGCCGCCGCCGTGCCCTCGTCGAGCATCGACGCGTTCGCGATGTCGAGGCCCGTCAGGTCCTTGATCATCGTCTGGAAGTTGAGGAGCGCCTCCAGGCGGCCCTGCGAGATCTCGGGCTGGTACGGCGTGTACTGCGTGTACCAATTCGGGTTCTCGAGGATGTTGCGGACGAGCACGGGCGGCGTGACGCAATCGCTGTAGCCCATGCCGAGGAACGAGCGGTGCACCTGGTTCTCGCGGGCGAGAGCGGAGATCTCGGCCAGCGCGTCGCGCTCGCTGAGGGCCGGTCCGACGTCGAGCGGCCGGCGCAGGCGGATGCTGGCCGGCACGGCGGCGTCCGTCAGCGCATCGAGCGACGCGTAGCCGATCGACTTCAGCATCTGCGCGACTTGCGCTTCGTCGGGACCGATGTGTCGGTCCGCGAAGCGATCTTGGGGGAAGATCTCGCTCTCGGCGGCGGCCATTTCGTGCACCTTCCGGGGGGCCGTGTGGGCGGATGTCGTGCTCGTCATCGGGATCAGCGAGGGGATGGGGGGGCGCGTCAGTGCTTCTGCTCGGCGAGGAACTTCTCGTACGCCTTCGCGTCCATCAGCTTCTCGTAGGCCTTCGAGTCGGGCTTCACGCGGATGAGCCAACCCTTCTCCCACGGATCCTTCGCGAGCACCTCGAGGTGGTCCTCGATCGCCGGATTGATCTCGACCACTTCGCCCGCGAGCGGGCTGTTGAGGTCCGCGACCGCCTTGACGGACTCGATCTCGCCGAACGTGTCGCCGGCTTCGAGCAGTCGTCCGATGTCGGGCAAGTCGCAGTACACGAGGTCGCCCTCGTTGCCGTTCGACAGCTCCTTCACGGCGAAGTCGGTGATGCCGATCAGCACGGTGTCGCCGTCGGCTTTGACCCACTCGTGGGTCTCGGTGTACTTGCGGTCGTCGGGGCGCATGGCTTTGGCTGTGTTTTGAGTCATGGTCATTTGCGAGTCCGTGAGAAGAAGGGCAGCGCGCAGAATCGAGCCGCCTGTCGTTTGCCTTTGATGTCGATCTCGACCGCTGCGCCGGGAGCTCCACGGTCGAGCGGCGCGTACGCGGTCGCGATGTTCGTCGAGAGCGTCGGCGAAGGCGAGCCGCTGCACACTTGGCCGAGCACGCGATCGCCTTCGACGATCGCGTAGCCCTGCCGCGGCACGCGGGGACCGTCGGTCCTCAATCCGACGAGATGGCGCCGCGGGGATTTCGCGACGCGCTCGAGCGCCGCGCGTCCAATCCAATCGCCCTTGTCCGCGTGGAACGAGACGCCGAACGCGAGCCCGGCTTCGATCGGGTTGTGCTCGGCGTCGATCTCGTGGCCGTAGAGCGGCATCCCGGCCTCGAGGCGCAGCGTGTCGCGCGCGCCCAGGCCGATCGGCGCGAGGCCGCGCGACGTTCCCGCCGCGAGCGCCGTTCTCCAGACTCGCTCGCCGTCCTTCGCGTCGAGATAGAGCTCGAAGCCGTCTTCGCCGGTGTAGCCCGTGCGGCTGATGCGCGTGCGCGGCAACCCGCACACGGTGCCGAACCCGAAGCGGTAGTAGCCGACCGACGCCAGGTCGAGATCGGGCACGAGGTCCTGCAGGATCGCCTGCGACTCCTGGCCCTGCAGCGCGATCATCGCGGTGCGGTCGGTCTGGTCGTCGATCGTGACGTCGAAGCCCCGCGCGTGCTCGCGCATCCACGCGAGGTCGGCCGCGGTGTTCGACGCGTTCACGACGAGGTAGACCTCGTCCTCGCCGCGGTAGATCAGGAGGTCGTCGATCGGGTTGCCGTCGGGCTTGCAGAAGAGCGAGTAGCGGATGGCTCCCAGCGGGATCTTCGCGCAGAAGTTCGTCGCGATGCGGTCGACGAACTTCACGCGATCGGGACCCCGCACGCTGACGCGACCCATGTGCGAGAGGTCGAACAGTCCCGCGCGTTCCCGCACCCGCCGCACCTCGTCGAGGATCGGGCCGTACTGGACCGGCATGTGCCAGCCCCCGAACTCGACCATCTTGGCGCCGTGCTCGGCGTGCACCCGTTCGAGAGGTGTGTGCTTCATGGTCGGGGAGGGGAGGTGCGTCGGTTAATGGAGCAGGGGCGCAGAAACCCGCTGCTGGTCTGCGCCCCTGTCGAGATGGCTTCAGGGTCGTCCAGGCGCGGGTCCTTGAGCCTGAGAGTTTCGCGCGAGCTGTCGCGCTTGCCCCTTCGGCGTCCGGCCGGCGGCCGGAACTCTCCCCGAGCCTGCGTTTCGTTTGGAGGGCTGAGACTGTAGTGCAGGCCGCTCGCTCCGTCGACCCCGGCGCGGCTCCGGATCGCATCGGTGGGATAGAGTTCTTCGTGCCCCTCTCGCTCCCGCTCCCCGCGGGGATCCCGGCCCTCGGACTCCTTATATATGCCGTGGCCTCGGCGCCTCCCGCGGCCGCCGCGGGCGACCCTTTCGCCCCCGGACTCGCCTGGGCGGCGGCCCCGACGGCGGCCGACCCGTGGCTCGCGCGCAGCGTCGCGATCGGGGCGCAGTCGAACCTGGTCTGGAGCGCGTCCGGCGGACCCAACGCGCACCTCGACCTGTACTCGTTTCACGCCCCGGCGAGCGCCTCGAACGGTATCCGGTTGTGGCGCGACGACGCGATCGCGCGCGCGCTCGGCGCGCCGCTCGTCGCCGCCGCGCGCGACGCGGGCGCGCTCTATTCGGTCGCGCAGCTCCCCGGCCCGACCGCGCTCCAGCGCCGAACCGTCGTCGCACGCCACGACCCCGTGGGCAGCGCGGCGCGGTGGACGCACGACGCAGGCGTCTTCACGAACGGACCCGCGCGCGTCGCTTGTGACTCGAGCGGCGATCTCGCCGTCCTGGCGCTGTGGGTCCAATCGACGTCGACGGTCGAGGTCTCCTGGCTGGCCGGCTCGACCGGCGCGGTGCTCGCGCAACGAAGCTTCGTAGCTCCGAACCTGAGCCAGGTCGCGTTGTCCGCGGACGGCTCGACGCTGGCCGTCAGCGCCGGGCTCTCCGTGTGGGTCCTCGACGGCGCGGGCGCGGTGCTCCACCACGAGCCGCTCGCGTCGACGACGCCGGCGATCGCACTGTCCGCGTCGGGCGACACGCTGGCGATCGGCGGCATCGGCGGGCTGCGCGTGCTCCGGCGCGGACTCGCCGGTTATGCGCTCGTGCGCACCGTCGGCGCGGCGAACGACGAGCTCGCCGCGCGCTGCGCGCTCTCGGACGACGGGCGGGTCCTGGGGATCGGATGGTGGCGGTACACGAGCGGCGTCGGCGTGCGCTTCGAGGTCGTCGACGCCGCGCTCGGCGTGCAGCGCTTCGAGAGCGCGCAGAACGGCGCCGTGGGCGGCCTGCAGAACGTGCCCGAAGCGGTGCAGGTGACGCCGGACGGCGCGCGCGTCGCGTTCGGCTGCTGGGGGGACGGCACGAGCGCGCCCGAGATCGTCCTCGTCGACGTCGCGATCGGCGCGGCGTCCCTCGAGGTCGACCTCGAAGGCAGCGTGCACGCGCTCGCGATCGACCGCGCGGGCACACGGGTCGCGGTCGCGATGAAGCACACGCACGCGAACGTGCTCGGGAGCACGGGCGAGATCCGCGTCTACGACACCGGCGAGCGCGACCTCGTCGTCTTCGGTCAGCCGCGCGCCGGCGGGACGCTCGATCTCGCGGCGAAGCGCGCGAACGCGGGCCTGTGCGTGTTCCTGTGGGGCCATCCGCGCGCGGAGCCGCTGACGTTTCCCGGCGTGGAAGGCGAGCTCTACCTCAAGCGCGCGCGCTTGATCGCGATCCCGGTGTTGCCCGACGCGACGCGTCGTGCCGATCTCTCGCTCGCGATCCCCGCCGACCCGTCGCTCGTCGGGCGCGAGTGGCACATGCAGGCGGCGTTCCGGGTGAACGGGACGATGGTGTTCGGCGACACGCGCATCGATCCGCTGATCCTTTAGTCGCGCGACCTGGAAGCAAATTCCACGCGACGTCTCGCCTCAAGACGGCGATCGCCGGTGCTCGATACCGGAACGTCTCGCGCGTCCACCCCGGTCGCGCGCTCGTCTCGTCTCGCGGAGCAGCACCCCGCTGTCCGAGCTCCGAACCGCCCCATGAGGACTCACTCGATGATTGTCGGCAAGCGCGCCCTTTGGTCCGTCGTTCTCGGCCTGTCGCTCGTGTTCGCGAGCTGCGGCGGAGGCGGCTCCTCCTCGACGATCCCGAACGCGATCGCGAGCGCGGTCCAGGACCTGACGCTGGATCCCGACGGTCTGACGACCGTGATCACGTTCAACTCGACGCGCGCGATCGGCGCCGCGACCACGGTGAACCTCGAGGCCGACGGCGGTCAGACGGCGCAGTCGGTCACCGTCGTCGACGACGAGCTGACCGTCGTGTGGGACGAGCGAGTCACGCCGCAGCACGAGGTGCGCGTCGTCAACCTCGCGGGCGTGTCGGCTGCGTTCGCGTCGGTGACGACCAGCGACGACAGCGAGCCGACGTTCACGATCACCGACGGCCAGCAGAACGCGGGCCTGGGCGGCGACACCATCGAGGTGACGTTCGCGGGCCCGCGCGTCGTCGAGGCGCTGGCGGAGGACCCGGGCAACTGGGTGCTGACGGTCGGCGGACAAGCACGCGACCTCACGGGCTCGACGTTCACGCTCGACTCGAACACGCAGGTGCTCGACATCACGCTCGGCCCCGACGCGAACCTGTTCGCGTCGTTCACGCTGGCGTCTTCCGCGGTGACCAGCGTCGCCGACGTCGCGCTCGACAACGCGCCGGTCATCGGCAACGCCACGGGCGACACGGCCGCGCCGTCGCTCCTCTCGGCCGAGCAGAACCTCGCCGAGGACGAGTACGGCCGCGTCGTCGACTTCACGTTCGACGAGGCGATGGACCCCTTGCTGTCTCTCGGGCTCGCGCGCTACGCGCCGCCCGCGCCCGATGTCGCGGTCGACGTCGAGCAAGTCGACGAGGACACCTACCGCGTGACGTTCAGCGCGCCTGTCATCCCGGGCGTCGACGACGTGACGCTCTCCGGGCTCGTCGACCTCCACGGCAACGCGTTCCCGAACGGCGCGCAAGCGGTCACGCAGCCCGCGCCCGTCGTGAACGCGTACGACAGCGCGGCGGCGGTCACCGTCCAGGGCCTGCTCGAAGACCTGATCGTGATCGAGACGACGCAGGCGTTCGACGCCGACGCGGCGATCGATCCGGCCAACTGGGACCTCGTCGTCGACGGCAACACGATCACGATGGCGGATCAGGCGTTCGAGTACGACCTCCTGCTCAAGACGCTGACGATCACGCTCGACTTCGACATGCGGAACGGCGACGCGTTCACGATCACGGGCCTGGGAGTGCTCGAGGTGGACGGACAGGCGTTCCTTTTGGCGGAGAACGGCACGGTCGCCGGCGACGCGACCGATCCGGCCGTGACCGCGGTCGTCCAGAACCGCACGGTCGACGAGGACGGCATGACGCTCGATCTGACGTTCTCCGAAGCGCTCGACGAGGCGGCGGCCGAGACGGCCGGCAACTACACGTCGAGCGGCACGCAGAACGTCGTCAGCGCGACGCTGCTCGCCAATCCGGCGCAAGTGCGCCTCGTCTTCGATGCGGCGGTGATCCCCGGCGACGCGACGCTCACCGTCGACGCCGTCGAGGACATCGCGGGCAACCCGATGTCGGCGCAGGCCGGGATCGCGGTCGCGTCGAGCGACACGGAGGATCCCGACGTCACGACCGCGGCCTTGGAGGCCGTCGAGGGCGCGAACAACGACACGATCGTCATCGTCTTCGACGACCAGATGATCGAGAGCGAGGTCGAGGCCGCCGCGTCGTGGTTCGTCGAGTCGCCGGTCGGCACGCCGATCTCCACCGTCGGCGCGACGATCGAGTACAACGAGACGCAACAGACGGCGACGCTCACGTTCGCGAACGGGGTCAACCTGAAGCGCGGCGACGACTTCGAAGTCTACGTCGGAACGATGCGCGACCTGGGCGGCAACACCGTGGTGGGCACGGTGAAGTCCGGCGACGTCGGCTACGAGACGACGCTGCCGACCGTGCACACGGTCTACCAGGATTCGCCGGGCGAGCTCGTCGTCCGCTTCTCGGAGCCGTGCGACCTCCTCGACGACGCGGGCACGACGTACGACCTCGAGCAGAACGGCGCTCACTTCGCGTTCCCGAACACGGTGACCGTGCTCGACGACGGCCTCGGCGTGCGGCTGACGTTCGGCGTCGTGATCAACATCGCGACCGACGAGCTCAGCATCTTCGGCGTCACCGACCTGGCCGGGAACCCGATGTTCCCGCAGATCGACGTCGCGATCGTCGCGGAAGACACAACGCAGCCGTCGCTCTCGGCCGGGCTCTCGGTGATCACGGCGATCAGCGGCGAGAACAACGACACGATCCAGGTGCAATTCGACCGGCCGATGAGCCCGTGGCAGCTCCTCGATCCGGCGAACTACACGCTCGACGACGGCGCGCCGATCGATCTCTCGTCGGCGGACTTCTACTTCGACGGCGTCGACCTCGTCACGATCGAGCTGGGTCTCGACGACGGACACGACATCCAGACCGGCGCCAACTACACGCTGGGCGTGAACAACGTGTGGTCCGCCCAGGGCGTGCAGCGCACGGTCGCCGATACGGAACTCATCGCTGCCGTGGGCGACGTGCTCGCTGCGACGGTTCCGCTGACCGGCGCCCGGATCGATCCCACGACCGCCGACTCGCTCGTCATCGAATTCAACGAGTCCGTCGACGCGACCGTCGCCGAGACGGCGGCTGGCTATGACCTGAACGGTGGCAACTTCGGCGTCACGGCGCAGCGCATCGGCTTCCGCAACGTCCGAGTTGCGTTCGGCGTCACGCCGGTCGTGGGTCAACCCATCGACATCACGGTCACCGACTTGGCCGGCAACACGGCGGTGAGTTCGGTCAACATCGCTGCCGCCGATGCGTCTGCTCCGCTCGTCTCCGGCGTCGCCGGCTACATCGGCACCGGCGTCGGATTCGACGCCGTCGAGATCTCGTTCAACGAGCCCGTCGAGCCGTCGAGCGCCATGAATCCGGCCAACTACGTGGTGCAGAGCGGCGCGACGACGCTCAGCCTCGCGGGGGTGTTCGTCGGGTACGACGCGCCGACGAACACCGTGATCCTCGGCCTCGCCGACGGTCAGGAGCTCGACGCGTCGCTGGCGCTGACCGTGACGATCGACAACGTCGCCGACTTCAGCGGCAACGCGATGGCGGCGCCCGTGCCGGTCGGTGGCCCGGTCAGCGGCGACAACGTCGACCCGGGCTTCCAGAGCGCCTTCGTCAACGTGCGCGAGAACCCCGCCGGCACGGTGATCGACGTGCTCTTCACCGAGGACGTGAAGACGAGCTTCGTGACGAACGCCGCCAACTGGACCACGTCGAGCGCGATCTCGGTCCTGTCGGTCGAGTCGCTCGAGGCCAACCACGTGCGCGTGACGGTCGCGAGCGCGCTCGGCGCGAGCGACACGCTGCGTCTCAATGGCCTGCCCGACATCGCGAACAACACGTCCGCGTTGATCGCGATCGATCCTTTCGAGTGAACCGGCGCGCTCGCGCGCGCCTTGGAAAAGCTTTCGGCCCGGTCGCGCGCGCGGCCGGGCCGATCGCTTCCCTGGAATGCGTCGCACGTCTTCAGAAGCGCGCTGCCTGTGCCCGATAGGAGCGTGGAATTCGCGGGCCCATCGCCGCGTCCGCACGCCATCGTGCGGTCTCCAATGAGGGCAAGAAATTGACCGAATCGGCCACACAGAACACGACCTTCGTCGACGACTTGGTCAATCAACTGACCGGGCCGGTCCAGGGCGAGCTCGACGCCGCCGAGACGCTGCGCGAGCAGATGAAGCGCGCGGCCGCCGAGTTCGACGAGCGCGCCGCGCAGGCCGCCGCGCGCGCGTTGCTCGACGAGCTGTGCCAGGACTCGAGCGACGTCCGGCGCCTCGAAGCCCTCTTGATCATGGGCCTGGCGCACCCGACGGTGCTCGAGAAGCACCGCATCCCGCTCGCGCAGGAGGGCCGCCGCCTGGCGCAGCTCCTGGAGCGCGCGGCTCAGGGCGAGCGCGCACGCTGCATCCTCGAGCTGCTCTCGAGCAAGCTGCCGAGCGACAGCGCGATCGACCACGACCTGGCCGGCGTCATGCGGCGCACCGGGAGCACGGACGCGCTCGTCGAGCGCTACCTGCGCCGCGCCGACGAGGCCGCCGCGCGCGGGAAGACGATGGAGGCGGTGACGTGGCTGCAGGAAGTCGTCCTGCTCGACCGCAACCGTCGCGACGTCGCGCGGATGATCCGCGACTTGCGCTACCAAGAGAAGGAGCGCCAGCTCCGGACGTCGCGCCAGATCAAGCTCGTCGCGGCCGTGCTGGTCGTCGCGGGGATCATCGGCGCGCTCGTCATGCGCGAGAGCGGGATCCACGCCGACTACGCGGAGCTTCCGGTCGCGGTCGACGGCGATCTCAACTCGATGCGACAACGCCTCGAGGGCCTCGAGCAGCTGATCGACCGCAACATCGCGTGGGCGGGGATGACCTCCGCGGTGACCGAGCGCGGCGAGCTCCGCTCGGACATCGCGAAGCTCGAGAACGTCCTCGCGCAGAAGCAGCGCGCGCTCGAGGACGAGCGCCGGCAGCAGCTCGAGCTCGCCGAGGCGATGCGCACGCGCGGCGCGCAGTACGCGCAGCAGGGCAAGTTCGATTTGGCGCTCTCCGACTTCCGGAGCGCGCTCGAGATCGCCGCTCCGAACTGGGAGCACAGGAAGCGCGTCGAGGCCGACGTCGCGGCGATCGAGGCCTGGCAAAAAGGATCGAAATGAGTCTCTTCCACCGGATTCTTTCGCAGGGACGAGCGCGGAGCGCCGCGAAGCGGCTCGCCAAGGACCCGTCCGCGCGCCACTACACGGAGCTCGTGCAGGAGTACGCCGCGGTGAACGACCTGCAGCAAGCGCTGAAGGTCGCGACCGAGGGACTGAAGGCGTACCCCGGAGACGTCGAGCTGCGGCGTCTCGCGGATCGCGCGCGCCAGATGCTGCGCGAGGACCGCACACGCGAGCTGTCGAAGGAGCTCGAGACCGCGCCGCGTCCGGCGCTGTGGCGCGAGCTGTGCGAGATCCTGCTCGAGTCCGGCCGCGTCGCGCGGGCCGAGGAGCTCGCGACCGATTGGTTCCAGAACGCGAAGAGCGGTGAAGCTCAGTACTGGCGCGCCCGCGCGCGAGCCGAGCGCTTCTTCGCCGATCGCCGCCGCGACGACGGGCGCCTCGCGTTCGACTTCGTGCAATCGGCGCAGGACCTCCTGCCCGGCGATCCGCGCCCGCTCCGCCTCGCGCTCGATCTGGCGACGAACTGCGGAGCCTGGACCGAGGCGCGTCGCGCGCTGGCGCGCCTGCTCGAGCTCTCGCCCGGCGATCCCGCGCTCGAAGCGCGCTTCCGGACCGTGGTCACGCTCGCGCAGAACGCCAAGACGCTCGACCAAGCGCTGCGCGACGTCGAGAAGTCCGGCTGCCTCGCGGACGAGCCGCGCGCGAGCGGCGACGGCGAGGCGAACGCTTCTGAATCCGGCGGCGGTGCGGCCGTGCGGCCGATGCTGCAAGCGCTCCTGCGCGAGAACGGCGTGCAAGCGGCGTTCTACGTCCGCGGCGGGACGGCGCTCGTGCAAGGCCCGAAGGGCGCGACCGCGGAGCGCACCGCGCGCGGCGTGCGCGAGATCGTGCAGAGCTGCCGCAGCGCGGCGCGACGACTGGGCCTGGGTCAAGCGCAGGAAGTACGTCTCGAGGGCGCGTTCGGAACGTTGCTCGTCGCGCCGGGCGAGCTCGGCTCGGGCGCGCTGTGGTGCAGCGGATCCGTGACGCGCCGCCACGAAGACGGCCTGCGGGATCTCGCGGGACTCGCCGGCAAGGCGACGGAGGCAGCGTGAAGCACATTCTCGAACCCCTCACGCGCGTCGCCGGTGTGCGCATCGCCGCGCTGATCACCTCGGACGGTGTGCCGATCACGGTGCACCAGGCTCCGCGCCGCCGGCGCGACGAGCAATCGGACGGCGCGCCGGGCTCGGCCTCGGGCGCGGACGACGTCAGCGAGCTCGCCGGCCTCGCCACGAGCTGGATCGGCGAGGTGTCGCGCGCCGTCGCGCCGCTTTCGTGGGACGCGCCGAAGGAGCTCGTGCTCCGCGCGGCCCGCGGGACGCTGATCGTGAAGCAAGCGCCGCGCGCGCTCCTCCTCGTCGTGATCGACGGCGGCCTCAAGGCCGAGGAGCTGCGCCTGCCGATGCAGGTCGCCGTGGCGCGGATGGAGCGCCACCTGCGCGACATCGATTCGAAGAGTCCAGCCACGTCGAGCGACGTGGATCAGATGCCGGGGATCTTCCCGGCGCAGACGACGTCCCCCCATGCGCGCGAATCAGGGGACACGGTTCAAACGATCGGGAACGCAGCGCCCGAAGTCTCCGGAGAGTGAAGCATGGTGCAGATCAATTTCGGTCAGAAGCAGATCAACGCGAAGATCGTCTACTACGGACCGGGGATGTCCGGAAAGACCACGAACCTCGAGATCGTGCACCAGCGCGCGCCGCAGCCGAACAAGGGTGAGCTGACGAGCATCAGCACCGACGGCGACCGCACGCTGTTCTTCGACTTCATGCCGCTCGACCTGGGCACGGTCGCGGGCATGCGCACGTGCTTCCAGATCTACACCGTGCCCGGCCAGGT
>CAZQHA010000107.1:0-11306 GCA_964592795.1 uncultured Planctomycetaceae bacterium
TGAGTTTCGTCGACGCCACGGGCGACACGGCGCTCACGTACGCGGGGCTCGTCGTGCATGACGCAATGGGCAAGCACTTGCCCGCACGTTTCGAGCAAGCGGACGCGCTCGAACTCCGCGTCGACGAACGGAACGCGCGGTACCCGATCACGGTCGATCCGATCGCGCAGCAGCAGGCCTACCTGAAGGCGTCGAACACGGAGATCTTCGACTTTTTCGGGATCGCTGTGGCGATCTCCGGAGACACCGCGGTGATCGGCGCCGTCGGCGAGGACAGCAATGCCACCGGCGTCAATGGCGTTCAATCCAACAACGGCAGCTCGGGCTCGGGCGCGGCCTACGTCTTCGTACGCAACGGGACGAGCTGGAGCCAGCAAGCCTATCTCAAGGCGTCGAACACGGGCCCTAGCGACATCTTCGGCTGGAGCGTGGCGATCGACGGCGACACGATCGTGGTGGGTGCGTCTCAGGAGGACAGCAACTCGCCCGGCGTCGACGGGAACCAGAGCGACAACTCGATGAACCGCGCGGGTGCGGCCTACGTCTTCGTGCGCAGCGGAACGACGTGGAGCCAGGAGGCGTACCTCAAGGCCTCCAACCCCGGTGGTCACCCCACCGACGCGGACGGCGGTGACGAGTTTGGCGCTGCTCTGGCGATCGACGGCGACACGATCGTCGTCGGCGCGCCGTTCGAGGAGAGCAACGCGACGGGGGTCGACGGCGATCAGGCCGACAACTCGGCGCCTGACTCGGGTGCGGCGTACGTGTTCGTACGCAATGGGACGACCTGGAGCCAGCAGGCGTATCTGAAGGCTTCGAATACCGACGGTGGCGACAGTTTCGGGGCGGACGTCGCCATCTCGGGCGACACCGTCGTGGTGGGCGCATCCGAAGAGGACAGCCACGCGACGGGCGTGAACGGCAACGGTAGCAGTGACATCGCGACCGGTGCGGGTGCCGCGTACGTATTCGTGCGAAGCGGTACGACATGGACGCAGCAGGCGTATCTCAAGGCATCCAACACAGACGCGGGCGACAAATTCGGCGACGCCGTCTCGATCTTTGACGACACCGTCGTCGTCGGCGCGTCCATCGAGCGGAGCAGCGCCACCGGCGTGAACGGCAATCAAGCCGACGGCAGCTCGCCCTCCGGGGCAGCCTACGTTTTCGTACGCACTGGGACGACCTGGAGCCAACAGGCCTATCTCAAGGCGTCGAACAGCGGCGCTGGCGACAGCTTCGGTTCCGCAGTCGCCGTATCGGGCGATCTCGTGATCGTCGGTGCGTTCCTGGAGGAGAGCAACGCTGCGGGCGTGAACGGCAACCAGCTCGACGATTCGTTTCCCAGTGCGGGCGCTGCGTACGTCTTTTGGCGTCATGACGGCGCCTGGAGCCAGCACGCCTACCTCAAGGCGTCGAACACCGATCAAGGCGACTTGTTCGGCAAGAGCCTCGCTGTCTCGAATGATGACATCGTGATCGGCGCCAGCTTCGAACGGAGCAACGCGACCGGCGTCGACGGCAATCAAAGCAACAACAACTTGACTCAGGCCGGCGCCGCCTACGTGTTCGCCTTCGAAGCGCCGTACACGTACTTCTGCTCGGGCGACGGATCGCTGCCTACGCCGTGCCCGTGCGCGCTCCCCGATACGGTGCCATCACCGCCAGCCGCCGCTGGGCACGGCTGCGCGAACTCGTTCAATCTGGACGGCGTGCTCTTGTCGGCGAGCGGCGTTCTGTCGCCCGACACGCTCGAGCTGCGGGCTCACGTCGCGTCGGTGTATGTCGGCTTCGCGCTGCTCGTGAAAGGGAACGCGCAGGACGCGAACGGCGTCGCGTCGAGCGACGGCGTGCGCTGCGTCGACGGCGCGATCGTTCGATTCGGCGGTCACAACGCCAGCACGAACGGCGATCCGTTCGGACACTGGAGCTACCCGAACGACGTTCAGACGACGCCGATCTCCGCGGCTACGTTGCAGGCGCCGGGACAGTCGGCGTACTACCAGCTCTTCTACCGCAACGCCGCGATGAACTTCTGCACGTCCGCCACGGCCAATTGGTCGAGCGGCGTCGTTGTGCTGTGGCCGTGAGCTGAGTGCGCTGCGTTCGCGCCAGGTCGCGCGCTCGTCCGCGCTCGCGGTCGACCGCGCCGCCAACTTGCGATAGGGCTACCGCCCCCGTTCCCCTCGCGCGCAAGGTGGCTCCCCGAGTAGGGCTCGAACCTACAACCCTGCGGTTAACAGCCGCATGCTCTACCATTGAGCTATCGGGGATCGAGGGCGCACAAGACTACCCCTGCACGAGGCACTGTCAAGGTCGCGTGCTGACCTACATCGGGCGTCCGGAAGCCCTTTCTTGAGGTGAGGAACGCTCCCTGCGTCGTGACGGCGCCGGCGCTGCGAAGCGCATTCGCGATCCACTCGTCTTCACGCGCCCGCCGGCCGCCCGCTCGACTTCGAGGCGGATCTTCGTCCGGAGCACGACATGCAATCCATTCGCCTCGGGCGGCGCTTCCCGGTCGACGACTGCTCGAGAGCGCGACGAGGCGCGCAGCTCAAGACACGCGGAGAACGGTCATGTCGTGAGCCTCACAGGATCGGCAGTAGAATCCGACGCCGCAGGCCCAGGGTTCGACAAGTCCATCCGTCCCCCCCCGCGCGAATCTCCCGGTTCGCTTTCCGCCATGAACACTCACCGGTTCGTCCGTGGACTCCTCGCCATCGCCCTCGCCCCGATTTCCGCGCTCGCCGGCGGGACGATGAGCGCTACCGTCGACGCGCTCGACTTCCGCATCCTCGATGCGGAGTATTCGACGTCGCTCGAGCGCATCGTCGCCGTCTCGACGACGCCGCAGAATCGGCTGCACATCTACGATCCTCTGCAGCAGACGGGCGTCGCCGTGTCGCTCCCGATCACTCCGCGGTGCGTCGGCGTGAGTCCTGACGGATTGACGGCGGCAGTCGGTCACGATGCGTGGGTGACGATCGTCGATCTTCAAAGCGCGACCGTCGTGAACACGTTCTCCGTGCCCGCGATCGCGTTCGACATCGTGCTCGCGAGCAATGGATTCGCCTACGTGATGCCGCAAGTGGATCAGTGGGTCACGATCAAGTGCCTCAACACGGCGACCGGCGCCGTCACCGACAGTACGGGCGGATTGATTCGCGCTGCGACGAAGATGAGACCGCACCCCGGGGGCACGGCGATCTATGGCGCCGACAATGGCCTGTCGCCGTCGGACATCGAGCGCTACTCGATCGCGGGCGGCACGCTGCAGTTTCAATATGACTCGCCCTACCACGGCGACTACGGGATGTGCGGCGACCTGTGGATCACGAAGGACGGCCTGCGGATCGTGACGAAGTGCGGCAACACCTTCCGTTCCTCACCCGTTCAATCCGAGGACATGACGTACGTCGGCTCGCTCCCCGGGGTGTCGAACGTCGCGTTCGCGGATCACTCGACGCAGACGGCCAAGATCCTCGTCATCCCCTCGGGGACGACGAACGACACCAAGCTTCGCATCCACGACGCGGCGTTCCTGGCGCTCGCAGGCGAAGTTCCGTTGCCAAGATTCCCGGCCGGGTCGTCCGATTTCCCGTCGCACGGTCGATTCGTCTTCCACGACGCGGCGAGCTCGCGCGCGTTCGTCGTCGTGCAGGCGGACGCGACCTCCGCGCTGATCTTGGACTCGGGCATCGCGACGTACACGTATCCGGGCGGCTGCACGGGCAGCTCCGAGAGCTACTGCACGAGCACGCCGAATTCGACCGGCGCGGCGGCGGCGATCGAGCTGACGGGCTCGCTGAGCATCGCCGCGAACGACACGTGGATGCGCGCGTCCAACTGTCCGCCGGGAGTGCTGGGCAATTTCATCTTCGCTTCCACGCAGGGCCAGGTCCCGTTCGGCGATGGCTATCTCTGCTTCAGCCTGTTCGACAACGTGCTCCATCGACCGTTCCGGCCGGTGCGCGTCGGACCTGCCGGGCTCGCAGCGCAGCAGATCAAGTTCAATCTGTTGCCCGCCGGGTCGCCCATTCCGCCGGGATCGACTCAGAACTTCCAGTTCCTGTTCCGCGATCCGAACGGACCCGGAGGTCACGGAGTCAACACGACGAACGCCGTCAAAGCGACGTTCTGCAACTGATCCGCTCGACCGACCGCCGCGCTACGGCTTCTGCCCCGGTCGAATCGGAAGCTTCGTCCCGAAGCATCCGTGGCCGCCGCTGAGCGCGCTCATCTCGTTCTGCAGGCGGCACAGCGCTTCCTCTTCCTCGCGCGTCAGGGACGCGTGCGTGAGGATGTTGTCCGTCTCCTCGGGATCCTCGACGACGTTGTAGAGCTCCTCGGCCGGGTACGTCGTCTTGCGAATGTACTTGTAGATGCGATCGCGCACCGTCCGCGGGTGCTGGTACGTCAGCGGCGGCGGCGGGCCGTTCGGCGAGAACTCGCTGAACGCGATCAGGCGGGCGCCGACGGCGCTGGGGTTCTCGATCTGCGGCAGGAAGCTGACGCTGTCGATCAGGTGCGTCTCGCCGGGATAGGCGTCCTCGACGATGTCGTCGATCTGATCGTCGGTGAGGCCCACGATGTTGCCCACCGTGCGCCAGACGTCGACCGCGTTGACGAGCTGGTGGCAGAAGGTGAACTCGTTCTGCTCCGTGACCAAGGGCCCGGCCACCAGCATCGGCACGCGCACTCCGCCTTGGTAGAGCGAGCGCTTGCTGTGCGTCGAATCCTGCGGGGATCGGATCATCATCGTCTCGGTGCCGTTGTCGCCGATCACGACGATCATCGTCTTGTCGAGCTGCTCCTCGGGAATCCCGTTCGTGGGGTTCAGCATTCGGCCGATGTCGCCGTCGACCGCCTCGATCATCACGTCGTGGATGTCGCGCTGGTGCCGCCGCAGAGGCCAATCGCCGGGCACGTAGTCGAGCTCGTCGAGGAAGATGCGCGTCGCGCGCGACACGAGGCTCGTCGGCGGCACTTGCTGCGGCATGTGCGGCGGGTTGAACGCGACGTACGCGAAGAAGGGCTGGTCCGGGTCGAGCTCGTTCTTGATCCAGTTCACCGCGTCCCTGCGCGTCACGCTCGCGTTCCAAGTGTTCTCCGAGTACGGATCCGGCTCGCCGGGCTCGGGGATGTTCGTCGAGCTGCACTCGGTCGGGTCGTTCGGATCGCTCGAGATCTTGCGCCACTTGTAGTAGTCGCGGTTGTTGCCGATCGTCAGGTGGTAGCGATCGAACCCGTTCGCGCCCGCGTGGCAGTCGTCGCCGGAGAGCAGCGTCAAGTGCCACTTGCCGAACGCGCCGGTCGCGTACGCTCCGGCCGTGCCTTCCTGGATCAGCTCCGAGAGGAAGAGCTCATCGCTCGAGAGCCCCCAGGGCGGATTGTCGCCCGCGCTGATGTGCGTGCCGACGCCGGTCCGCATCCCGTGCCTCCCCGTCATGATCGCGGCGCGCGTCGGGCTGCAGACCGGGTTCACGTGCGCGTTCGTGAACTGGATGCCGCGCAGCCACAATTGATTCAAGTTCGGCGTCGCCGCGGTGATCGCGTTCTCGCGGTACATCTCGAGCTTGTCCGTGCCCAGGTCGTCGAGAACGATCAGGAGCACGTTGTACTCGCCGGGATCCGGCACTCCGAGCGTACGCGCGGCGGCGGACACGGGCGACACGAACGCACCGAGCGCGAGCGCGGCGGACATCTTGGAGATCGTGAGCGTCTTCATGGCTCCCTCGCTTCCTCGCCTCACGGGCAACCGAGCCAGCGTGCGATGCGGCTCGCGGGTTTCGTGTCGGACTTCGTGAACTCGCCGCCGGCGTAGAGGTCCGGTCCGGCGCCGTCGTCGTACACCGCGAGCGCGAACACCGAGTCGGAGAGACCGCCGAGGAGCGGCGAGAAGCTCGCTCCGTCGAAGCGCGCGATCCGCGCCGCGGGAACGGCGCCGGCGCTCGAGAAGTCACCGCCCAGGTAGAGCTTCGCTCCCGAGCCGTCGTCGAACACCGTGAACGCGCGAACGATTCCGTCGCAGCCGGCTCCCAGGGCCGACCAGCCGATTCCGTTCCACGACGCCAGGTGCCGCGCGGCGACGATGCCCGCGGCTTCGAACTCACCTCCCGCGACGAGGCTTCCGTTCCACGACGCGAGCGCGTGCACCGGGGCGTCGACGCCCTTGCGCAACGCAGCCCACGCCGTCCCGTTCCAGCGCGCGACGTGGTTCACCTGGAGCGGCCCGACGCTCGTGAAGTCGCCTCCTGCGTACAGCGATCCGCCGTGCACGGAGAGCGCTCGAACGATGCCGTTCGTGCCCGAGCCGACGCTCGACCAGGTCGAGCCGTTCCAGCGCGAGAGGTGCGGCGACGGACCGGCCGGAGTGCTCGACACGTCCGGTAGGACCGCGACCGCCGCGATCGCGGGGAACTCGCCGCCCGCGTAGAGCTGCGGCCCCGATCCGTCGTCGTACACGGCCAGCGCGTACACCGGGGCGGTCAGGCCGAACTGCAGCGCGGAGAAGCTCGAGCCGTTCCACTTCGCGATGTAGTTGACCGGCGTCGCGCCCGCGTTCTTGAAGCTCCCCGCGGCGTACACGGCCGCTCCGCCGCCGTCGTCGTACACCGCCAGCGCGTGCACCGCGCCGTCGAGTCCGCTCGCGAGCGCCGACCACGAGCCCGCGCTGAAGCGCGCGATCCGATTCGCGGGCGTCTGACCGGCCGTCAGGAACGAGCCGCCGGCGAAGAGCTCGCTGCCGTGCGCGACGAGCGCTTCGACGCTGTGCGACATGCCGCCGCCGGTGGCGATCGACGACCAGGTCGAGCCGCAGAGCTTCGCGACGTGCGTCCGCACGCTGCCTCCGGCGGTCGTGAAGTGTCCGCCGGCGAAGAGCGAGGCGCCGCACGAGTCCGAAGGACCGGCGTCGAACACCGCGAGCGCACGCACCGTGCCGTTCATCCCGCCGCCGACCTGCGTCCACGACGAGCCGTTCCACTGTGCGATCGAGCTCGCGGATCCATCGCCCGTCGAGCTGAATCGTCCGCCCGCGTACAGCGTGCCGCCGTGCACCGCGAACGCGCGGATGTTGTCGAACGGCGCGTCGGCCATCGGCGTCGAGCCGACGTTCGACCACGTCGAGCCGTCCCAGCTCGCGTACGGGTTGCCGACGTTGCTCCCGGCGGTGTTGAAGTTGCCGCCGGCGAAGAGCCGCAGGCCGCTGCCGTCGTCGTGCAGCGCGAGCGCGTGCACGGTGTCGTTCGTGCCGGTTCCGAGCGCCGACCACGTCGAGCCGTTCCAACGCGCGACGTTGTGCGTGCTCACCGCGCCGGAGTTCGAGAAGTTGCCGCCGACGAACAGGGCCGCTCCGCCCGCGAACGCGCTCGGCGCGACCGCGAGGCTCGTCACCGGTCCGGCGGGCGCTCCCGAGACCGACGACCAAGTCGCTCCGTTCCACTTCGCGAAGAACGGCGCCGGCGATCCGCCCGCCTTCGCGAACGATCCGCCGGCGAAGAGCGCGGGCCCCGTGCCGTCGTCGAACACCGCCAGCGAGTGCACGGATCCGTCGAGGCCCGCGCCGAGCGGCGACCAGCTCGTGCCGTTCCAGCGCGCGATGTTGCTCGCCGGGTTGCCGCCGGCGGAATCGAACGATCCCGCGGCGATCAGCTGGCCGCCGAAGAACGACAGCGCCGCGACGCGCGGCAACTTCCCGTCGGTGAGCCCCGCGCCGAGCGCGGACCACGAGCTCCCGTCCCATTTCGCGATGTTCGCGGTCGCGACGTTCGCCGTGGCCTCGAACTCGCCCGCGGCGTAGAGGCCCTGCAGCGAGCCCGACGGGATCGTGAGCAGCGCGTGCACGCCTCCGCTCGGCCCGGCGCTCTCGAAGCCCGTCGACCAGTCGAGGCATTGCGCATGCGCATCGGCACCCGCGAGCGAGACCGCGAGCGCGAGCGCACCCCAGGCGAATCCGATTCGATCCTTCATGGCGAGTCTCGGCGAGAGGAAGCGAGAAAGACGGCGGCCCTACGGCCCGACGAGCATGCCACGCGAAGGGTTGCTCCGCAGTACCTGGGGGCCACGGGGACACGCGCCGGGGACGGGTCCGTGTCAGACGCAAGACGAGCTCGAGCGGTTCGGTCGAATCGGGCTCCGGCGAGTGGGGATGCCGCCCGGCGCATCCCTGGCTCGGTTGCGCGGAGCGTGTCACACTCGATCCATGCAGCAGCGATCGCACCCCCCCGGCGGTCGGCGACGCGGCCTCGTGCGCCGCGCGGCGCTCCTCGGAGCGCTCTTCGCCTCGATCGCCGCGGCCGAGGCGTCCGCGCAAGCGTTCAGCCTTCCGCCGCACTTCCAGGCCATCCCGCTCCCGGAAGTCTTCAACCTTCCCGTCGGTCTCGTGTTCGCCCCCGATGGCTCGATGCTCGTCATCGAGAAGACCGGCCGCGTGAAGGCCGTCGACGCGCAAGGGGTCGCGCAGTCGACGCCGTTCCTCGACCTCTCGGCCGAGGTCAACAACGACCACGACCGCGGCATGCTCGGCATCGCGCTGCACCCGGGCTTCATGGCCGACGGCGGCGCGAGCTCGTGGGTGTACCTCCTCTACACCGTGTCGCCGGTGCACGGTCAGGATTGGGGCTTCAGCCAAGACAGTCGCTATTCGTTCTCGCGCCTCTCGCGCTACCGCGCGGTGACGAACGCTTCGGGGCTCGTCGCGGATCCCCTGTCGCGCGAGGTCCTCATCGGGCATCAGCTCGCCGACGGGACCGTCCCCGGCGGAATCGCGAGCCTCCACAACAGTCACTCGAACGGCTCGATGCGGTTCGCGGACGACGGCTCGCTGCTCGTCGCCACCGGCGACGGCGCGCACTACGACTTCCGCGACACGGGCGGCCGCGACAACCCCGGATTCGACGACGTCGTGCACCCGACGACCGGATTGCGCGGTCCGACGCGGAAGATCGAGGATGCCGGCGCGCTGCGCTCCCAGGACCTGCGCAGCCTCGCGGGCAAGATCCTGCGCATCGATCCCGCGACGGGCATGGGCTACCCGTCGAATCCGTTCTTCGACGGAGATCCGTCGAGCTTCGCGTCGCGCGTCTGGGCCCTCGGCCTGCGCAACCCGTTCCGCATGGACGTCGTGCCCGGAACGGGCGCGACGGATCCGGCGCTCGGCGATCCGGGAGTGATCACGATCGGCGACGTGGGCTGGAACAAGTGGGAGGAGATGAACATCAGCAAGCAGGGCGGCGAGAACTTCGGCTGGCCGTGCTTCGAAGGTCCGCTCCCGCACGCCGGGTACCAAGGCGCGCCGTCCGCGCCGTCCGGCATCTCGTGCGCCGACGCGACGATCGGCACGCTGACCTTGCCGGTGATCGCGTGGCACCACACGACGCCGAGCCTCTTCTACCCCACCGGGTCGTACGTCGACGCGAACGGCAACCCGCTGACCGGCTTCCGCGGCGTGTGCGCGATCGGCGGAGCGACGTACACCGGCGGCTCGTATCCCGCCGAGTACGTCGGCCGCGTCTTCTTCGGCGAGTACGGCCTGCGAACGATGCGCACGATCGAGCTCGACTCGAACTTCGATCTCGTCGCGGTGCGCGACTTCGCGACGCAGACCGGCGGGATCGTCGCGATCGAGCGGCATCCGCTGACCGGCGACCTCTACTGCGTCCAGCTCTCGAGCGGTCAGATCCTGCACATCCGTTGGGGCGCGAACCTGGCGCCGACCGCAATCGCCAGCGCGACGCCGTCCGCGGGTGCGTCGCCGCTCAGCGTGCAGTTCAACGGCGCCGGGAGCAGCGACCCCGAAGGCGACGCGCTCACGTTCGACTGGGACTTCGGCGACGGGAGCATGCACAGCAACGCGGTCAGCCCTCTGCACGTCTACACCACCGACGGGAACTTCACCGCGCGCCTGACGGTGACCGACGCGCTCGGTCTCTCGTCGGAATGGACGAGCTCGATCGTCGCCGGCAACTTGCCGCCGACCGCCGTCATCCGCAGCCCCCTCTCGGGCGCGACGTACGCCACGCCCACGACGCTGCGCCTCATCGCGTACGCGACGGACCCGGAGGCGGGCGTGCTCGACTACCGCTGGGACGTCACGCTCTTCCACGCGACCCACTCGCACCCCGGCACGTTCCAGGCGAACGGTCCGGCCGTCCTGTTCGACATCGGCACGAGCCCCGAGGACCCCGACCTCCTCTACTACGAGATCGAGCTGACCGTCACCGACGACCACGCGCTCGAGAGCCGCTCGCACGTGTACGTGTACCCGCGGTCGAACCACTTCGACGTCAGCGGAACGGCGCTGCCGATCGCGCGCGTGTTCGAGCTCTCACCCCCGAACCCCACCGGCGAGGGCAACCCGGACATCGAGGTGATCCGCGATCAGCGCACCGTGCCCGCGGGCTCGGGGCAGGCGTGGAAGCAGTTCGACACGTTCCACGGCGGCGATCAGGGGAGCGTCGACTGGATCGGATACGAGCTCACGAGCGTGCCCGGCGCCGAGTCGCGTTTCGTCGCGCTGTCCTTCCAGGAAGGCAAGCGCGTCCAGGACGGCGGCTGGTTCGCGGACCTCGCCGTCGAGGTGCGCGACCAAGGCGTGTGGTCGGCGGTCGAGAACCTGCGGATCTCGCCGAGCTACCCCTCGGACTTCACGCCGAGCCCGGGGTTCACGGGCTTCAACTTCGGCACCTACCGGATGGACTTCGATCCGCAGTTCGGCGACGCGATCCGGATCCGCGGGACGCCGGGCGGCTCGATGGGGTTCGTGTCGTGCGCGGAGCTGCGCGCATTCGGGATCCGCGCGCTGCCGCCGACGATCCACGTCGATCTGACGCCGCGCGGCCGAGCGATCTACGCGTCGACGCCGTTCGTCTCGGCGCAGGAGCGCTATGACGAAGCGAGCCGCTCGTTCGCGCTCCGCGACGGTGCGCGTCCGCCCGTGGGAAGCACGAGCGAGCTCGCCGAGTTCCGCACGGCCCCGAGCGCGAGCCCGTGGTTCGGCTACGCGTTCGGCGTGGCGCAGTCGTTCTCGCGCATCGAGTTCCAGGAAGGGCTCGACGAACCGCAGGGCGGCGCGTTCGCGTCGCTCGTGGTCGAGGTGCAGTCGGTACCCGGCGCACCCTGGCAGAGCGTCACTCCGAGCGGGATCGCGCCCGCGTTCACGGGCGCCAATGGCCAGAGCTACGAGACGTTCGTGATCGACTTCGCGCCGGTGTCCGCGCGCGCGATCCGGCTGCGCGGAGCCCCGGCCGGCGCGGGCCAGTACGCCAGCGCCGGCGAACTGCGCGTGCTCGGCCCGACCCCTCCGT
>CAZQHA010000108.1:0-11304 GCA_964592795.1 uncultured Planctomycetaceae bacterium
GGTCGCTGGACGTGGCGCGGCGGACCGAGTCGCCCGAGCGATTTCCGCACGGCGCGCGGCGCTTGTGCTTGACGACCGAGGGCGCGGGTCCGATCGGACGCGCCTTCGCGGACGCGAATTACGCGGCGCGGCGCCTGACGCGCGGCGAGGGCGTGCGCACCGCGCGCGTGCTCGCATCGAGCGGAATCGCGCTCGTCCACGCGCACTACGGCACCGACGCGCGCTTCTTCCGCCCGGTGTGGAAGCGCTCGAGCGTCCCGCTGATCGTGTCGTTCTACGGCTACGACGCGCGCAAGGCGCCCGCGCGCTTCTTCGGTCTGGGCGCCCGGTACATGGCGCCGGTGTTTTCCGAGGCGGCGCGCCTCGTCGTGCCGTCGCGCGACATGGCGCGCGACCTGATCGAGCTCGGCGCCGACGAGCGGCGCGTCGTGGTGCTGCCGTGGGGCATCGACACGGGCCGCTTCCGGCCGCTCGCGGGCGCGCGCGCGAAGGAGAACGGCCGCGTCCAGTTCGCGACCGCGTGCCGATTCACGCCGAAGAAGGGCGTGCACGTCTTGATCGACGCGTTCGCGCGCGCGGTCCGCGCCGGCGTCGACGGCGAGCTGACGCTCGCCGGCGGGGGACCGCTCGCGAGAGCGTACGCGCGCCAAGCGCAGGAGCTGCGCGTCGCCGACCGCGTGCGCTTCCCCGGGTTCGTTTCCGCGCAGGAGCTGCCGCGCTTCCTCGCCAGCCAGGACGTCTTCGTGCTCGCGAGCGTCACCGCCGCCGACGGCGACAAGGAAGGCACGCCGACCGTGCTGATGGAGGCGCAAGCGATGGGGCTGCCCGTCGTCGCCACGCGCCACGGAGGCATCGCCGACGTCGTCGAGGACGAGAAGGGCGGCTACCTCGTCGACGAGGGCGACGCGAGCGCGCTCGGCGAACGGCTCGTGCACCTGGCGCGCCATCGCGAGGAGTGGCCGCTCCTCGGCGCGCGCGGCCGCGAGCACGTGCTCTCGAACTTCGATTCCGCACGACAGAACCGGCGCCGCGAGGCGCTGTACGACCAGGTGGTCGCGGGCTGACGGCATGCACGAGCGCGTGTGTCTTGCGAACGTGCCGGTGCTGGTCTTCCACAGCGTGCGCCGTCGCGACCTCGCCGAGCTCGGCGATCTGTCGCTCGAGGAAGCGGTGTTCGATCGGCAGCTCGCCGCGCTGGCGCGCGGCGGATACCGCACGATCACGTGCGCGCAGCTGTGCGATCACCTGGAGCGCGGCGCGACGTTGCCCAAGCGCCCCGTGCTGCTCACGTTCGACGACGGATACCTCGACAACTTCACGATCGCGTCGCCGGTGCTCGCGAAGCACGGCTTTCGCGCGACGGTCTTCGTCGCCAGCGACTACGTCTCCGAAGCGGACGGCGTGCGCGCGACGAGCGCGACGTGCGATCGCCCCGCGGAGTCGGGGTACCTGACCGCCGGCGAGCTGCGCGCGCTCGAAGCGAGCGGAACGTTCGAGATCCAGGCGCACTCGGCCGCGCACGCGCGTGTGCCGGTCGCGCCCGAGGTCGTCGACTTCCACCGCCCGGAGGCGCCGAGCCGCTGGCGCGTCGCCGAACGATCGGCGAGTCTGCGACCGGGGCTCCACACGGGTGAGCACGATGCATCGCTCGCATGGGGATCGCCGGTGTGGCGCTCGGGTTGGATGGGGGAAGCGCGGGCGTTCCTGCCCGAGGGCGATCTCGAAGAGCGGTTGACGTCGCACGTGAGCGCGAACGGCGGCGGCGAGTTCTTCGCGCGCCCCAATTGGCGCGCCGAGCTCGAGCGCATCGTCGCGAGCGAGCCGATCGGCGGTCGCCACGAGAGCGAAGCCGAGCAGCGCGATCGCTTGGCGACCGACTTGAAGAGGAGCCGGACGTCGCTCGAGCGCTTCGTCGGTCACCCCGTGCCGTTCATGGCCTGGCCGGGCGGCGGATCGAGCCCGCTCTCGATCGACGTCGCGCTCCGCGACGCCGGATTTCGCGCGACCTTCGGAACGAGCCGCGCGCCGCGCGGCGTCGTCCCCGGGCTCGCGGCGATCCCGCGCACGTACTTCACGCAGCGCTACCGCGGCGCGTTCGCCACGCTCGCGCGCGTGTGGAAGCTCCGCGGCGTCGCGGACTTCGAGAGCCGGCGCTTCGGCGGCTACGCGCGCCTTTTCGCCGCCAACCGGCTGATGCAAATGGGCGGCGGCTCGAGTTCGTCCGTCAACCCGCCCCGGCGTTCGGAGTAGAATTCGAGATTCCGCATGCCGAACTCGAAGGGACAAGCCGCGAACGCCCAGCGAAAGCACACGGGCGCCGCGGCGTGGCGCGCCAAGCTGCGGCGCCTCTTCCTCGTCGAGACGTGGTGGCTCGTCCGCCGCGACCTCGCGGAGCCGCTCCCGCGGCCCTCCGAACCCCCCGGCGACGGGATCGAGTTCCGCCCCGCGACGCCCGCGGACATCGAGGTGTGGCGCGACGAGCGCGCGCACAAGATCGAGACCTACCGCGAGCGACTGAAGCACGACAATCCGTTCGTCACGATCGGTCTCTACCGCGGCAAGCTCGTCTCGACGTGCTGGTTCTCCGCGGGGACCTACCACGATCCCGCGCTCGGCTACACGTTCCACTCCGAGCCGGGCGGCGTGTACCTGTTCGAGGCCTGGGTCTCGCCGGCATGGCGCGAGAAACGCATCGCGACGCAGAACCTCGAGTGGTGCTGCACGCACGAGCTCCCGCGGCGCGGGTTCACGCACGCGCTGAGCTACTACGTCGCGGCGAACCACGCGTCGGCGAACTTGCACAAGCACTTCGGCTACCGGCCGATCGCGCGCTTGTGGCACGTGCGCATCCTGGGGCGCCACTTCTTCCTCGAGCGCAAGGTGCGCGGCGCCGCCGCGAGCGCGCACGCCGGCGGCGGAATCGGCGCTGGAAACGTGGGCGCGCCGCGGAAGGTCGAAGTCTCCTCGAAGTAGACGAAGGGGTGCTCCGGCTCAGGCGACACCGGAGCCGAGACGTCGAACCTGCGATCGGTTCGTCGTGAATCCGACGCGTCCGTTCCGCTCGCGATCGAATGCACTCGTCGACTACGGAACTCCCTCTACGCGAAAACACGGAGTGAAGGTGCGCGAATTCAGCGCATGAACGATTCGCAACTTTCGCGTCCACGCGCTCGGGATAGAGTTGCTTCGCTCAATATCTGCCCAGTCTCGGCGCGACTTTCTCCATGCCGGTTCTCGCTACGACCGAACTTCGCCGCAGTGCATGGTCCGCGCGGTTGCGTCGCATCTGGCTCGTCGAGAAGTGGGTGCTGGTGCGACGCGAGCTGGCGAAGCCGCTGCCCGCGGGCGCCGCGCCTCCCCCCGACGGCATCGAGTTCCGCCGCGCGTCCGTCGGCGATCTCGAGCTCTGGCGCGACGAGCTGCCCGAAAAGATCGCCAGCTATCGCGAGCGCCTGGCGCGCGACAATCCATTCGCCACGATCGGAGTCCACGCGGGGAAGCTCGTTTCGATGTGCTGGTTCGCGGCGGGAGGCTACGAAGATCCCGTGCTCGGCTACACGTTCCGCTCGGGTCCGGCCAGCGTGTACATCTTCGAGGCGTGGGTCTCGCCGACGTGGCGCGACAAGCACGTCGCGACGCAGCACCTCGAGTGGGCCTGCATGCGCGAGCTCCCGCGCCTCGGTTACACCAAC
Source organism: uncultured Planctomycetaceae bacterium (assembly GCA_964592795.1). Lineage (GTDB taxonomy): Bacteria > Planctomycetota > UBA1135 > UBA1135 > JANLUN01. The sequence goes on from CAZQHA010000108.1 coordinate 3,693, forward strand.
GCGATGAGCTACTTCGAATCCACGAACACGAGCGCGCGCAAGCTGCACGCGCACTTCGGATACGAGCTCGTGTCGCACGTCCTGCGCCTGCGGATCCTCGGCAAGCAGTTCTTCTTCGAGTACTGAGCGCGACGATCGCGACGTGGTGGGGAAGGCGGGAGTCGAACCCGCACGACCTTGCGGTCTTCGGATTTTAAGTCCGATGCGTCTTCCGGTTTCGCCACTTCCCCCGCGGGACGCGCGGAGTGTAGCGCGCTCACGCTCGATCGCCGCGCGGCGCCGCCTTGACCCGACGACGCGCCGGAGTATCCTCTTCGCCTCTCGATTCGGCGGCATAGCCAAGTGGTAAGGCGACGGATTGCAAATCCGTTATTCCCCGGTTCAAGTCCGGGTGCCGCCTCCAAGCGCGCGGGATCGCACCGCGTTGCAGTCGTTGCGCAGCGTCGAGTGTCGCGCGCAGGCGTTGTCACCCGCCTCGCGCCAAACCTGCGCATGGCCGACTCGAGCTAGGCGTGCTGGTTGGAGAACGCCGCCGTCACGCCGATGCAACTGATGCGCTCTATTCCCACTCCTCCCCTCAACGACCGCCGCCTGCGCCGGAGGTTGCTGGCAGCGTGCCGAGGATGGTGTTCTGGGCCAGCGTGGCGGCCGGCGGATCGAAGTTCGACAGAACGACCACCACGTATCCGCCGTTCGGCTCGAACGCCAGCTCCCCACTCATTCCCGGCGCGGCACCGCCATGTCCGACCCATCGCCGGCCATCCACCACCCGGTCGATGAAGCCATAGGCGTATTGGAAACTCGCGTTGACCTGGACCTTCCCGGTGTAGAGCAACGCCGTGTGCGCGGAATCCAGGAGCTTGTGCTCCCGAATGGCGGCGGCGAAGCGCGCGAGGTCCCCCACGGTGGAGTACCAGCCCCCCGCGGGCGTGCCGCGGTACGGCAGCGTCGGCGCATTCGACACCAGCGCGCCGTTCTGGCGCATGTAGCCGACCGAGCGGCCGGGCACGACCGAGTCTTCCGGCGCCGCGCCAGTGGCCGTCATCCCCGCCGGCGCGAGCACGTGCTTCGCGATGTAGTCGGCGTAGCTCATCTCGCTCACCCGCTCGATGACGGCGCCCAGGAGCATGAAGCCGTAGTTGCTGTACACATGCTTCGTCCCCGGCTCGAACTGCACGTCGCGCTTGCCGTAGAGGCGCAGGTAATCGTCCGTGTTGCGGAGCTCCAAGCGGTGCTCGGTGAACTGGGGCCCGAAGATGTCGCCCGTGCCGCCGGTGTGGGTGAGCAGGTGGTGAAGCGTCACCGTCGCCGCCATCTCCTCGTTCGGGTAGTCGGTGAGGTAGGTGCCGAGTGGCGCGTCGAGGCGGAGCTTCCCCGCCTGCACGAGCTGCAGCGTCGCCACTGCGGTCAGCATCTTGTTCATCGATCCGACGCGGAACTGCGTGAGCGGCGAGTTCTCGATGCCGCGCTCCCGATCCGCGAGGCCGTAGGCGCCCTCGAACAACGTGCGCCCGTCGCGGACCACGAGCACGGCGCCGGAGAAATTGCCAGCCGCCGTGGCGGCTTCGGCTGCCCTGCGAAGCGCGGCCACGAACTTTGAGTCCGGTGTTACGGGAGTGGAATTCTTCGCGTCGGGATTCGTGGATTCCTGAGCGTCGCCTCGAACTGCGAGGCACAGCACCGCGGCGAGTGCGCCGACAAGAGCCATCTTCATCTGATTTCCTAGTGTTCGAGGGTCGGACACGTCTTGATCCTTTCCTTCATCCACGCAGCGACACGACTCGCCTCCGCGCTCAGCGCTGCCACGAGTCGACGAGCTCCGCCATGCGCTTCCGCGTCGTCTCGTTCGGCAGCCGTCCGCTGCCCGCGCCGATGTTGTCGAGCATGTGCGCCGCCTGGGTCGTCGACGCACGGACCACGGTGACGGCCGGGTGGCTGATGACGTACTTGAGGAAGAACTGCGCCCAAGTCTTCGCGTCGAACTCAGCGGCCCAATCCGGAAGGGGCGTGGTGTTCGCGCGCTTGAAGATGCGGCTGCGGTCGAAGGGAAAGTACGCCATCACGCCGATCTTCCGCTCCCTCGCGAGCGGCAGGAGCTTCTCCTCGACGCGGCGGTCGCCCACGGAGTAGTCGATGCCGATGAAGTCGATGGGCTCGCTCTCCATGATCGACGCGAGCTTGGCGATCACGGGGGCGGTGTCCATGTTCGGCGGGGAGAGAAGGTCCGTCACGCCGATGTACCGGACGCGGCCCTCCTCCTTCATCTCCTTCAGGACGGCGAGGTGCGTCGCGAGGTTGTCGCTGGTGATCACCTGGACGAGGTCGAGCTTGGACACCTTGAACGTCGCGAACGACTTTTCGATCTCCGCCTTCACGGCGGCGGGATCGGCCTTCCGCGACGGGCCGGCGAGACCCGTCGACCAGAAGATCTTGTTCTGAATCCCGAGCTCGTTGGCGATGGTGCCGACGAGCTGCTGCACCGGAGGGTCTCCGTGCACCGTGTCGATGACTTTGCCGCCGCCCTCGACCAGCGTCTCGATCACCTCCTTGAGCGCGGCGTGATCCAGGGATCGCGCCCACCCCCGTCCGAGTCCGATGACCGGGAGCATCTCTCCGGAAGACGGAATGGCCCGCTGCATGAGCTTGCCGCCCGACTCCTGAAGTGCGTGGAGCAGCTCGGGAGTGAGCGCGAGCGTCGCTCCGGCGCCGACAGTGATTCCGAAAAACTCGCGACGGTTGAACATCTGATCCCTCGAATGAGGTTGCGCGTTACCCGAACCCGAGGACGCGGCAATGAACCGCCACGTCGGGTGTGAACGACGAGCCGCGACATCGCCGAGGCTCGTGTCGAATGGACTCACTTGCTCGCACGGCGTCGGGCGCGGATCTCCTGTCCGCCCTGGTAGAGCACCTTGTGCATCACGCCCGCGGCGTCGGTGACGAACTCCACTTCAGCCGCGCTCGCGCCCACCTTGAAGCGCGTGTTCGAGATCGGCACGAGCGGGACCGCCTGCGATGCTCCTGTCGGTTGACCCAGGAGCATCTCGCCCTCGCGACGCACCGTCACGAGCAACTGCCCGGAGTCCGACTCGTATTCGCCGACATACCGGTCGAGCACTTCGGCGGGGACGCGCACCGCGGCCGTCGGTTGCTGCGCCGGCTTGTCTGCGGACTCTCCGCCGGGCTGAATGCCGATCGCCGCCATGCCGGCGCGCACGGCTTGCGCGTCATCGGTCCCGCGCGCGCCGCTCGCGCTGAACGCGCCGACGACTTGGCCGTTGCGCCGCAGCAGCAGTCCTCCGTCGAATTCCAGCGCGCCCTCTATGGGCTTGACCGTGCCGGCGCGCACTCCCGCGACGTAATCCGCCGTGTGCATTCCCGACCGGATGGACGTCGAGATCTTGTTCATGGCGTTGTCGTAGTTGCGCTTCTGTGCGCCATCCATCCGGCGCAGGTAGATCGGGGTTCCCTCCGCGTCGCTGACCACGAGCACGAGGTTCCATCCGTTGCGACGCGCTTCGGCTTCGGCCGCGTCCACGGCCTTCCGCGCTTCGTCGAGCGTGATCCGCGCCACGGGCGTCGGCTGCTGCTGCGCTCCCACGCGCTCAACGGAAGCAGCGAGGACGAGGATCCCTGCGGCGATCGGTGTTGTGATTCTCACGTTGGCTCCTTGGTTTCAAGAGGAGCCACACAACTCGGTCGTCGTGTGGCTCCGCTCACCATCGCTCCTCTACTTCCGCTCCAGCGGAATGCGTTGCCCGAAGTGCTCCACCACGGCACCGGTCACCTTTCCTTGGCCGTCGAGCTGGAACTCGATGGAGCTCTCCGGCCAGGGGACCGCGAAGCGAGTCTCCGTGCGCGCGACGAGGGGGCCTTCCGGCGCGTTGCCCGACACCTTCAAGAGCAGCCTGTCGCCGTCGCGTCGGACGGTCACGAGTTGCTCGGCCGCGGCATACTCGTACTCACCCACGTAGCGGTCGAGGACGTCTGGGGACAGCACGACCGCGGGCTCTCGAGACGCCTGGGGCTGCGGCTTCGGCTTCGCGGGCGGTGTCGGTGGAAGGGAATCGACGAGCTCCGCCATACGCTTGCGCAGCGCTTCGTTCGGCAGCCGTCCGATGCCGCCGCCGATGTTGTCGAGCATGTGCTCCGCCTTCGTCGTCCCCGTGCGGGCCACGATGACGGCCGGGTGACCGAGGACGTACTTCAGGAAGAACTGCGCCCACGTCGTGGCGTCGAACTCCGCGGCCCACTCCGGAAGCGTTGTCTCGCTCGCGCGCTTGAAGATGCGGCTGCGGTCGAAGGGGAAGTACGCCATGAACGCGATCTTTCGCTCCTGTGCGAGCGGCAGGATCGTCTCCTCGACGCGGCGATCGCCGACGGAGTAGTCCGTGGCGACGAAGTCGATCTCTTCGTTGCGCAAGATCGGCTCGAGATCGCCGAACGGCGGCGCGGGCGGGGGAAACGCGAGGTGATGCACGCCGATGTACCGGACGCGCTTTTCCTTCTTCATCTCACGCAGCGCGGCGAGCTGCATCGGAACGTCGGCACCGGTCCCCACCATGACCAAGTCGATCTTGGGCACCTTGAACCTCGCGAGCTTCTCCTCGACCACCGCCTTCACGTTGGCCTTCAGCGGCGGGCCGGCGTACCCGGGCAGCGTGGGAATCGAGATGGACAGCGGAGTCGTCCAGAAGAACTTGTCCTGAATTCCAAGCCCGCTCGCAGCCGCGCGAGCGCCCTGCTCCCCGGCCGGTCCGCCGTGCAGCACGTCGACGACTTTGCCGCCGCTCTCGAGCAGTGGCTTCAAGACCTCCTGGATCGCGGCGGGATCGGCCTTTCGCGCTCCGAAGCTGATGACCGGGAGCTTCTCACCGGACGACGGAATGGCGCGTTGAATGAGTTTTCCGCTCGACTTCTGAACTGCGCGCAGCAGCTCGGGACTGAGCGCCAGCGACGCGCCCACTCCGAGGGACGTGCCCAGAAACTCGCGACGGTTGATCATTCGATTTCCTCGTGTCAGTCGCGCACCGGCGTCAGCGGAATGTGCTGGGGCCCCTGCGGACCCTGCTGCTCCAGAACGGCGCCGGCGACCTTGCCCTGCGCGTCGATCTGGAACTCGAAGAACGGTCCGCGCGGGTCTTGGAAGCGGATTTCGGAGCGCGCGAGGAGAGCGACTTCGGAATTGGGGCCCGGCTTCACGAACAGCTTGTCCCCTTCGCGGCGGAAGATCGCGGTGAACCCGGACGCCGACTTGTACTCACCGACGTACCGGTCGAGGACGGCCACCGGGAGCGCGATCCCCGGGGGCAGTGGCGGGGGACCTGGCTGCTGCGGCATCGGCACGGGCGGGATCTCGTCGATGAACGCCGCCATGCGCTTGCGCGTCGCCTCGTTCGGCAGCTTGCCGATCCCGCCGCCGATGTTGTCGAGCATGTGGTGCGGCTTGGTCGTCCCCACGCGGGCCACGGTGATGGCGGGGTGGCTGATGACGTACTTGGCGAAGAAGTGCGCCCAGGTCTTGGCGTCGAACTCGGCGGCCCACTCCGGGAGAGGCCGCGTGCCGACGCGCCCGAAGAGATTGCTGCCGCTGCCGCAACTCACTCCGAAGTTGTTGCCGAAGGGGAAGAACGCGATCACCGCGATCTTCTTCTCCCGCGCGAGCGGCAGGATCGTCTCCTCGACGTGTCGATTGCCCAAGTCATAGTCGACGCCGATGAAGTCGAGCGGCTCGCTCCGCATGAGCGACGCGAGCTGTTCCGACTGAGACTTCGCCACGATCGTCTGCACGCCGATGTAGCGGACGCGGCCCGCCTTCTTCTCCTCTTTCAGCGCGGCGAGCCACGTGGGGTCGCCCTTCACCGGCAGCATGACCAGGTCCATCTTGGACGCCTTGGTCCGCGCCAGCCACGTGTCGACGTGGGCGTTCACGGTGGCGGCGCCGGGTGGCGGGGGACCGTCGGGGCCGCCGGGGACCAAGCCCCGCGTCGACCAGAAGAGCTTCTCCTGAACGCCGAGCTCGGTCGCGACCGTGGCGTGGAATTGCTCCGAGCCCGCGTTGCCGTGCATCGCGTCGAAGACCTTGCCGCCGCCGTCGACGAACGTCTTGAAGACCTCCCGGAGCGCGGCGTGATCCGCGCACGACACGTGGTTCGAGAACGAGAGCCCGATGACCGGGAGCTTCTCGCCGGAGGACGGAATCGCCCGCTGAAGGAGCCTTCCGCCCGACTGCTGGAGTGCGCGAAGTAGCGCGGGACTGAGCGCCAGCGAAGCGCCGGCGCCGAGGGACGTGCCCAGGAATTCACGACGTGTGATCATTCGTTCTCCCCGCGTGGTGCGCGACGTCGTCCGCCGGGATCCGACGATGCGTTCATGGTTCGCGTCCCAAGATGGACGGGCGCTCGCGGACTCCCGCGCGAGCGGCGAAAGTGCTCTGTAATGACGGCGCGGGGAGTGCACGGCGCTCGTCCCGCCACGCAGGAATTCGCGCGCGGGCGCGCTACACTTCGCGCGCGTTGAGCGATCGCAGCGACACGTCGATCACGCCGGAACCGCGCGTCAGCGCTCGCTCGCTCTCGATCGCCTTCGCGATCGCCGCCGTCGGTGCGCTCGGTGCGCTCCCCGGCTCGCGCTCCGGTCCCGATCCGATCGCGCTGCTGGCGTGGCTCTCGCTGTGGTCCCTGCCGGCCGGCTTCGCGTACGGAGCGGCGGGTCTTCCGCTGTGGCCGCTCGCGCCCGTCGTGCCCGCGCTCTGGATGGCCCTCGTCGCGCTCGTCGACGGCGTTTCGATGCGCGATCTCGCCAGCCCGGCGTGGTGCGCGCTCGCGTTCAGCGGCCTGTTCGCGGCCGGGGTCGGCGTCGGACGACTCGCTCCGCGATCCCTGTGGCTCGGCGTCGGCGCCCTCCTCCTCCTGTGCGGGTTTCTCGCGATGCTTCCCGCGGGCGCGGGCGTGCTCGATCGACCGTGGCCGCCGCGCGTGAGCGCGCTCCTGCTGGATTTCTCCCCGACGACGCTCCTCGTCGAGTGCGCGGGCGTCGACTGGATGCGCCATCCCGCGATGTACGACGCCGCGGCGACCGCCGACATCGATCCGTCTCTCCGCACCGCGTGGCGAGGGATCCTTGCGGGGCCGGCCTCGTTTTTGTTGGGATGCTGCCTCGCGGTTGCGGGAGATCGGATCGCTCGCACGCGCCGATGACGCTCCGCGAGCGCCGACACGCCGAGGACGAATGGCTCTCCACAAGTATTTCTGCACCTTTCCCCAGGAGCTGATCTCCGAGCCGATCATCAGCCACACGCTGGGTGACAAGTTCGGCGTGGTCCCGAACATCCGCGCGGCGAGCATCACCGACACGATGGCGCTCGTCGCGGTCGAGATCGAAGGCGAGGAGCCTTCGATCGTCGCGTCGGTCAACTACCTGAAGCAGCGCGGCGTCAAGGTCGAGGAGATCACCGATCCGGAGGACCGCTAGCCTCCGCGGGCGCGGCCCCGCGCGCGCGTTCGTGCGCGCCGCCGCGATCGCCGTCGTCCTGGTCTCGGCGTGCCAGACTCCGCCGCCGCTCCAGCGCGATCCGCGCTGGCCCTCGCCCAAGCGCGGAGCGGTCGCGACC
>CAZQHA010000109.1:0-11270 GCA_964592795.1 uncultured Planctomycetaceae bacterium
GCTCGACGATCTCTCGTCGGGAAAGCTCGAGAACCTGTCCGGGTTCGAAACCGGAAGCTTGGGAAGCGGAGCGCCGGTCGAGTTCGTTCGGGGCAGCATCACCGATCCGAAACTGTGCGCTCGAGCGACCGATGGTATCGAGGCGGTCTTCCACGAGGCCGCGCAGGTTTCGGTTCCGCGCAGCGTCGAAGACCCGCGGTCGAGCTACGAGATCAACGTGATGGGCACCTTGAACGTGCTCGAGAGCGCCCGTGCGGCGGGCGTGCACTCCGTCGTTTTCGCGGCGTCGTCGGCAGCCTACGGCGACAGCGAGGAGCTTCCCAAGCACGAAGGGATGCGCGTGGATCCGCTCTCGCCCTATGCCTCCGGGAAGATCGCCGGGGAGGATCTGCTTCGCGTGTACGGAAAGGTGCACGGAATGCGAACCGTTGCTCTTCGCTATTTCAATGTATTCGGCGCGCGGCAGGCGGATGACAGCCCCTACACCGGCGTCATCGCGCTGTTTGCGCGCGCGCTGCTTGAGGATCGCCGACCGACGATCTTCGGAGACGGCGAGCAGACGCGCGATTTCACGTACGTGGACAACGTCGTGGCCGCCAACCTCGCGGCGCTCGGTGCGCAGTTGCCACCCGGAATCGTCATCAATATCGGCGGCGGCGAGCGCGTTTCGATCAACGCACTCTACGAGGCGGCCGCGGCGTACTTGGGCAGCGCGCTGAAACCCGTATATGCGCCCGCGCGCGCGGGTGACGTGCGCCACAGCCTCGCGTCGCTCCAACGCGCGAAAGAATGCCTGGGCTATTCTCCGCGGGTTCCTTGGCAGAAGGGGCTCGCGATCACGCTGGACTGGTATCGCGCGCGGCAGCGCGAGCGCGCGGCGCCGCGAGCAGGCTAGCGACGGCGCAAGCCGTTGCTCTTCCGGCGATGCGGCGTTAGCTTGTCGCGTTCAAAATCGCACGAAAACGGCCCGAACTCGGGCTGTTCGCGATGCAGGCCTCCCCGAACAAGATCATGGATTACCGCGACGACCTCGAGAAGCTGCTGGGCCTGAAGACGGTCACCTACAAGTTCGGCCTCTCAAAAGACGGACTGTTCCAAGAAGCCATACAGAACGACCGCGGTCGCGTCGCGAAGGGCGGGAGTTACGACCAGCAGAAGGCGTACCCCACGAAGCTCGGCGTCAAGGGACCGCTCGTCTACTACACCGACCCGGACTGCACCGGTCGCCCGGTCAAAGACACGTACGCGGTTGCGTGGCCCGAGCTCGAGTCGACGATCTGGTGGAAAGCCGACGTCCAGAAATACAACCCGCAGCACTACACCGCGCTCCTGAAACGCGTCGTCGAGCACCTCAACGCGAAGCGCGCGACGCTGTACGTGAAGGACGTCTTCGCAGGGACGGATCCTGCGTACTCGGTTCCGTATCGGTTCGTCGGCGAGTACGCGACGCACGCGATGTTCGCTCACAACATGTTCCCGAAAGAGGTCCCGGGCGTGCGCGACGTCGCATCGCGACGTTGGACGATGCTCAACGTGCCGTCGTTCGCGTGCGTCCCCGATCGCGACGGCAGCCGTTCCGACCGCGTCGTCATCATCGACTTCAAGAACCGTATCTGCCTCGTCGCGGGAAGGGCCGACTACAACGGCGTGGTGAAGAAGACGATCTTCACGGTGATGAACTACCTGCTGCCGAACCAGGGCTACCTGCCGATGCACTGCTCGGCGAACATCGGTGCGGCGGGTGACGGCGCGATCTTGTTCGGGCTCTCGGGAACGGGGAAGACCACGCTCTCAGCCGACCCGGAGCGCAAGCTGATCGGCGACGACGAAACCGGTTGGACGGGCGCTGGACTGTCGAACTTCGAGGACGGCTGCTACGCCAAACTCATCGATCTCAACAAGGAAGCCGAGCCGATCATCGCCGCCGCGCTTTCGATGCCGGGAACGATCATCGAGAACGTCCCTCCCCCGAAGGGCAAGCGCATGGAGGACACCGATCCCCAGGAGCTCGATCTGACGGATCGCTCGATCACCGAGAACACGCGCTTCTCGTATCCGCTCTCGTGCAATCCGAACGTCGCCCCGGGCGCGCGCGGACCGCACCCGTCGACGATCGTGCTGCTCACGGCGGATGCGTTCGGAGTGCTGCCGCCCGTTGCGGTGCTCGACGGCAAGGACGTGATGTATCACTTCGTGTCGGGGTTCACGGCCAAGCTCGCCGGCACCGAGGTCGGTGTCACGGAGCCGCAGGCGGCGTTCAGCGCGTGCTTCGGCGCGCCGTTCATGGCGCACCGTCCGCCGGTGTACGCCAAACTCTTGCGCGAGAAGATGGAGGCGCACAAGTCGCGCTCGATCCTGCTGAACACGGGCTGGAGCGGCGGTGCGTACGGCGTCGGCAAGCGTATCTCGATCAAGGACACGCGAGCCCTCTTGAACGCCGCGTTGCGCGGCGACTTGGACCCGGGCAAGGTGCGTTACGACACGCACCCGATCTTCAACATGCGCATGCCGACGACGTGCCCCGGCGTCGACGCCCGCATCCTCAATCCCCGGAACACGTGGACCGACAAAGCCGCGTACGACGCGCAAGCGACGAAGCTGCGCGACATGTTCCGCAAGAACTTCCAGGAAAAGGGGCTGTCCGAGCTCGGCATCGAGCCGTCGATGTGAGCTCCATCGAGCGCGCGTCGGGAGAAGGCGCGAGCTGATCGATCGATCGAACGCTACAGTGTCGCGCGCCGAGGCCGCTCGATGACGGATCGCAAGACGCACTACCTCGCCGGTCTCAAGCTGTTCGGCAGCGATCGGCACGAAGCCGCCATCGAGGAATACCGGAAGGCGCTCGCGCTCAGTCCGGACTGGACCGACGCTCTCCACGCGCTCGCGACCGCGTACAGCAAGCTGGGCCGACACGACGAAGCGATCGCGGCCGTGCAGCGCGTGATCGAGCTCGACCCCGAAGACGCGTTCGCGTACACGAGCCTCTCGATCTTCCTGCAGCGCAAGGGGCTGATCCCCGAGGCCGAGACGGCGTCCGCGAAGGCGCGGATGATCAGCTGGAAGCAGGAGCTGAAGAAGAACCCCAACGCTCCGCCGCCCGGTCCGGCGGGGAGCATGCCGGTCGTTCAGTAGCCAGCACGGACGGCCGTGGGCATGGAGCGGCGCCACGCATGCGTGCACGCTCGAACGTCGCGCTAGTCGTCGTCCTCGCCGTCCTCGATGCCGAGGATCGCGCGACCCTCGGGCGAGATCTTCTGCGGCGTCCACGGCGGATCCCAGAGGATCTGGATCTCGGTGCCCTTGACGCCCGGCAGCGCGTTGACGCGCCGCTTCATCACCTCCGGGATCGTGCGCGCCTCCGGACACGCTTGCGAAGTCAACGTCATCTTGATGTTGCACACACCGGCGGGGTCGAGCTGCACGTCGTAGATGAGCCCCAGATCGACGATGTTCACCGGGATCTCCGGGTCGTAGACCTGCTTCAGCTCCTTGTAGATGTCTTCCGTGTTGGCCATCGGCGTGTCCGCGGGTCGAGAGTGTGGGTGACGGAGGAGAGCTTCTAGGTCACGTCCGCCGCTACCGTGCGGGTTGCGGCGGAAGAGTGTAGCAGCTCATCGCTCAGGTCGTGCCGGCCGGCGCGGCGCGCCACGGCCCTTCGGTTCCGTAGAGGCCGCCTTCACGAGCTCGCGCAAGTCCGCAGGGATCGGCGCGATGACTTCGAGCCGCGTTCCTGTGAGCGGATGCTCGAACGCGAGCTTCCAAGCGTGCAGGGCGATTCTGCGGCTGGGCGCGCGAATCGGCGAGTCGCTTCCGCGCGCGTACTTGCGCTCGCCGACGAGCGGAAAGCCGGCGTGCGCGAAATGGATGCGGATCTGATTGTGCCTACCGGTGACGAGCTCGATCTCGACGATCGTCGCCTGGGGAAGCTGCTCGAGCGTCTTGTACTTGGTCGTCGATTTCTTTCCGCGCGCCGAGACGCGTCCCCACGCTCCTTCTTCGAGGATCGGGAAATGGAACGCACCGTCGCGCGGCTTCACGCGACCCTGCGCCAGCGCCCAGTACGTCTTCTCGATCGACCGATCCCGAAACTTGTCGTCGAGGCGCTTGCGAGTCGTTTCGTCCTTCGCGAAGAGGACCGCCCCCGACACCTCGCGGTCCAAGCGATGCACGGGGAGCACGCCGAGACCCTGCCCGGCGAGGACGTCCGTGAGCGAAGGTCCGTCCGCTCCCGGCGTCGGCACGGACAAGAGCCGGGGCGGTTTCGCGACGACGACGAGGTGCTCGTCCTCGTAGAGCAGGGTCAGCGAAGTGGACAATTCGGTGAGCGCGCGCGGCGGCGCCGGCGCTCGCGGATCAAGGTTGCGCCTTCAGCGCGCTGACGAACGAACGATAGCTCGACTCCCAGTGTCGCACGGTCGTCTCCGGTCCGGTCAGCTTCAGGTAATGCGGGCCCAGCGGTGCGTCGACGATCGCGGCCAGCATGCGCCAGCCCTCCTTGCGATGTCGCTCGCCGGATCCGGGCGACGTCTCGGCGACGTAGGTGCCCGACAACTCGAGCTCGAACACGCGCAGCCCGTTGACCGTGCGCTCCGTGCTCTGCATCGCGTCCTTCGAGCTGCGTCCGTCGGGTTGCTCGAACTGACCGGCCCAGCGTTCGACGTTCGCGTCGCGCGAGCCGCCCTGTCCCCCGAAGTAGGACACGACCAGCGTCGCGTCCTCGGCGTCCTCACCGGTCCGCGGCAGCACGTATTGCGCGACGCGCGTCGCGTTGAGCGGCCGCTCGGTGAACCAACCCGGCTGTGCAGAAACGACGAGCGAGCCGCTCGGCGGGGGCGCGGTGGGCTCATTCGGCTTCGGCGCGCGCGTCGCGCCTCCGAGGATCGATTCGGCGCTCGGATTCGCATGCCCGGCCGGCGGAGCGCTCGCCTGTTCCGCGCCGGGTGCGTTCGCGGCGCTCGCTCGTTCCGCGGGCGGTGCGGCGACGGACGTGCTCTTCTCCGGTTCCGATCCGCACGCGGCGCACGAGAGGAGCGCGAGAGCGAACCACGACGCGATGCGTCCGATCGATTCGTGCTGCATGGCGCGAAGTCTATCGAACCGCGAGGGGGGGAACCGGCGAATCCTCGGTGCGAGGCGCGCGCGATCGCGCGGGTGCCTGTTTCGATTCAGGGAAGCGTGCCGAGCGCTTCGCCGCTCGCGCGGCGCCGTGGATTCAACGTGACGCGATGTTCCACAGAGTCAGCGCCAGCATGAGCCACAGCACGAAGCCCAGCATGCGCTGGGTTCGCTCCGGATCCCGCGTCTTGGCGGGGCTGCGGCGCAGGTCGAGGGGGGACTCTTCCTTGGTCATGGTGGTCGACCTCACTAATCGAGATCGAGGCGCCGGTAACCCCGATAGCGGGGCTCCACCGGTAAGACGTGGAGAGGCGGACGGAGGTTCCGCGCGCCTACAATCCGCCGGAATCCGGAGGAAATCATGGGCAGCAAGGAAATCGAGGTCATTTGTCCGTGCTGCGCGGCGCGCATCGCGGTCGACGCGGCCACGGGAAAGGTGCTTCGCGCGCGCGAAGGAAAACCCGCAGGCAAGGCGGATGCGTGGGAGAGCGCACAGGAGAACGTGCGCGAGCGCACGTCGCGAGGTGCCGACAAGCTCGAGAGCGCGCTCGAACACGAGCGCGGGAAGGCCGATCGGCTCGACGAGCTGTTCCGAAAGGCGCAGGAGAAATCGCGCCGCCGCGAGGACGACGATTCGGCGTGACGAACCCTCGGCGAAGCCCGCGTTTCACTTCGCCGCGCCGAGCGACGATAGCATTCGGCGCCCCCAACCCCGCTCCAGCGACCCATCGCAATGACCGAAAGCCGGTTTCGCGCCGTCAAGGCGTACAAGAACGAGACGTTCCTCACGAGCCCCGACGCGCGCATGCTCCGGATCCTCGCGGAGTACCTCGAGCCCGAGTCGCGGTTCAAAGAGCTGCGGGTGCGCGACACGATCGTGTTCTTCGGCTCGGCGCGCATTCCGTCGCGCGAAGTCGCGGCCAGCGAGCTCGAAGCCGCGCGCGCGGGCAAGGGCGACGTGGCGACGGCCGAGCTGCGCCTCAAGATGTCGCGCTACTACGAGGACGCGCGAGCGCTCGCGTTCCGTTTGACGCAGTGGTCGAAGAGCCTGGAGGGCACCGACCGCCGCTTCGTGATCTGCTCCGGCGGCGGTCCGGGGATCATGGAGGCCGCGAACCGCGGGGCCTCGGAAGCGCGCGGGGAGAACATCGGGCTCAACATCTCTCTCCCGTTCGAGCAGACGGACAACCCGTACATCACCCGACGCCTGGCGTTCGAGTTCCACTACTTCTTCATGCGGAAGTTCTGGTTCAGCTACCTCGCCAAAGCGATGGTCGTGATGCCCGGCGGCTACGGCACGTTCGACGAGTTCATGGAGATCGTGACGCTCGTCCAGACCCTCAAGATCAAGAAGCGACTGCCGATCGTGCTGTACGGCACCGAGTACTGGGACGAGATCATCCACTTCGAGGCCATGGTGCGTTACGGCACGATCAGCCCGGAGGACATCGGCCTTTTCTTCCGCACGGACTCGGTGGACGAGGCCTACGAATACATCACGCGGGAGCTCGAGACCCACGCGCTCAAGAAGCCGCAGAGCTCGACGTTCCTCGCCGACGAGAAATGACCGCCGTCAGCCGGCGACGCTCGTGTGGTCGTGCACGATGCGCCAGCCCCCCGGCGTCCGCCGGACGACGAGGGTGAAGAGCCCGCCGACGTCGCCCCGACTTTCGAAGTCGAGCGCCCATCGGCCGCGCAGGATCGCGTGGCCCTCTCCGAGCATCCGCGTCTCGAGCTCGCTGAACGTCAGGCGTCCCATCTCGGCGCCCTCGGACTTGTAGCGGCGCTCGTAGCGCGCGAGGACGGTGTCGTAGCCGCGCGTGACCTCTCCGCCCGAAAAGAACGTCAGTTCGGCCGAAGCGAGGTATCCCACGCGCATGAACTCCGCGATGTCGCCGCGGTTCCACGCGTCCTGTTGCTGCCGGCAGATCGATTCGATCTCGACGGCGTCCCTCACCGCGGCGCGCTCCGACGAGCTCACGCACGCCGCGAACGCCGAAGCGGTCAGGGCGAGCGCGCTCGCCGTGGCGCGGGCGCTCACTGATCGCCCACGTAGCCGAGCCCTTTGAGCGTGTCGAGTGCGGCCGGATCGCTCGACGCCTTGACCGCGTCGCCGACCTCGTCGCGGATCGCCGCCATGCTCGTCGAGCTCGGATACGCCTTCATGCCCGCTTCGACGATCCCGACCGCTTCGCTCGCGGCGCGGTTCTGGACGAGCGCGCGGATGATGGTCCCGTAATCGGCCTCCTTGACGAGCGTCGGGTGCTGGCGCGCGAGGTCGAGGAACGACTGCTTGGCCTCCATCGGGTTCTGCCGCGCGAGGGCTTGGCAGCGCCCCATGCTCGCCCTCAGGAAGTCCGGGTGCTTCGAGTCCATGTGCGCGAGCGCGGCTTCGAAGCTCTTCGCGGCGGCCGCTGAATCGCCCGAGCCCAGCGCCGCGGTCCCGTCGTCGGTCAGAACCTTGGGGTCGGTCTCGCTGCACGCGGGGAGCACGAGGAGGGCGCAGAGGAGGAGCGGGGTGGCGTATCGCATGGGGCCATCATCCAGGAACGGATCGGGGGAGCGGAAGTGCCCGCCTACGCGCCGCGTCCCCGGCCGCGTGAGCGCGGACCGCAAGTTCCTCCGGGCGCGGGGCTCCAAGAGCAGACCGGTACGAGTACCATTGGAGCCCAAAATTTCGGCCGCCACGCCACGGCGTCGCCCACGGATCCACGTCCCGCGAGACCCAAGCCACCATCAAGATCCCCTCGGCGGAGGCCGACGATGGCCGACGCGAGTTCCCCGCCGACGAGCGGCAAGCCCCCGATGACGAGACACGGCAGCCGCTGAGACCCCGCCCAGCCAACCGACACGCCCATGACGACCACGTCCACGCTGAAGCAGATCCCCGTCCACGGCGGCCTCGCCGCTCCCGTCCAGCGCACCGTCGCCGCGAGCGAGCTGACGCCCGCACGCACGGCGAAGCTGCCGCGCATCGAGGTCAACGAGACCGACCGCACGACGCTCTACCGCATCGCCGACGGAACGCTCTCGCCGCTGACGGGTCCGATGAACGAGGCGGATTACCGGAGCGTGCTCTCGCGCGCCGCGATCGAGCGCGGAGGCAAGCGCTACGCGTGGACGATCCCGATCGTGCTGCCGGTCACCGACGCGGAAGCGGCGACTGCGAAGGCCGGAACCGAGTTCGCGCTCGTGCACGACGGCCAGGCGTTCGGTGTCCTGAAGTCCGAGGGCGCGTACGCGTGGAACAAGGACGAGTTCGTGCGCACGGTCTACGGCACGTCGCGCACCGACCATCCGGGCGCGCGCCTGTGGCTCTCCGACCCGCGCACGAAGCTGCTCGGCGGCGAGATCCAGCTCCTGCCGTTCGACGACAAGCGTCCGTTCGCGAAGCGCGTGATGAGCCCGCGCGACACGCGCGCGCTCGTCGCGCGCCGCGGCTTCGAGCAATCGGTCGCGTTCCAGACGCGCAATCCCCTGCACCGCGCGCACGAATACGCGCTCGTCTACGGCGCCGAGAAGCTCCTGCGCGAGACCGGCAAGAAGACCGGCGTCGTGCTGAACCCGCTCGTCGGACAGCTGAAGGGCGACGACGTTCCGGCCGACGTGCGCATGAAGACGTACGAGGCGCTCGTCGAGGGCAAGTTCCTGGGGCAGGGCGACATGGACGAGGCCCTGTGGAAGAAGCACGGCCAGGACCTCAACGGCCAGCTCGAGCTGATCGGCCTCGACATGCGCATGTACTACGGCGGTCCGCGCGAAGCCGTGATGCACGCGATCTACCGCCAGAATCTGGGCTTCAGCCACTTCATCATCGGGCGCAAGCACGCCGACGCGCCCTACGACGACAAGACGGCGATCTGGGGCGACTTCGACGCGCAGGAGATCTTCAAGAACCTGGGCGGCGAGCTCGCGATCAAGACCGTCAACGTCGGCTTCGCGGCGTACTTCGCCGAGATCGGCCGCGTCGGCCTCGTCGAGGACAACGCGGGCAAGACGCAGGTGACGATCTCCGGCACGAAGATGCGCGAGACTCTCGACAAGGGCGAGATGCCCGACGAGCGCGTGATGCGTCCGTCGACGGCGAAGGTCCTCGCGGCCTACTACCAGTCGCAACGCAAGGCGTAGCGAGCGCGATGGGCCTCTTCGATCTCTTCAAGAAGAAGGAAGCGCCGAAGACGTCGCCGCGGCCGATGATGCGGCCGGGCGTCGGCGTCGCTGCGCCGCGTCCGGAGCCGAAGGCCGAGAACAATTTCATCATCGCGATCCTCGACAGCTGCCGGTACGACACGTTCATGGCGGCCGCGCCGAAGACGATCTTGAAGCTCGGCAAGCCCGAGAAGCGCTACACGTACGCGTCGTGGACCGCGCCGTCGCACTACAACCTGCTGACGGGCCTGCTGCCGCACACGACGCCCGAGCACGTGTACGCGTCGGAGTACTACAAGGAAGACTTCTTCAACTACAACAAGCGCCTCGGCGCGAAGGGCATCGAGTTCTCGAAGATGGTGCCGGGACTGTGGTTCCCGAGCCTACTGCGCAACTCGCTCGGCTACTCGACGCACGCGCGCGTCAGCTTGCCGGTGCTCAACCCGAAGACCGGCATCAACCGCGACTTCGACAGCTTCCAGCTCATGGATCACCACAACGACATGCGCTCGATGCTGCCGACGATGACGTTCGGCACCGACCGGCCGAGCTTCTACATGCTGAACATCGGCGAGACGCACTACCCGTACGCGAAGCCCGACGAGGACAGCTCGATGTGGCCGCGCATCAGCGGCGTCAACGGCGTCTTCAAGAAGCTCGATTCGCAGGTCGACGAGCAAGGCAACTTGATCAAGGACGACGACGCCCCGCAGTTCTTCGACCAGGACAAGCTGGACCAGCTCAAGGCGCGCCAGATCGACACGGTGCGCTACTTGGACGGCGTCTTCGCCGAGCTGTTCGACCGCGTGCCGAAGAACACCCACATCATCGTCACCGCCGATCACGGCGAGCTGTTCGGCGAGTCCGGCTACTTCGGCCACGGTCCGATCATGCACGAGAAGTGCTTCGAAGTGCCCTATGTCGAGGGCCGCATCCGCTAACCCCATTCCAGAAGTCGATCGCAGAGCAACATGAGCGCACAGGGATTCACGCTTTGGTTCACGGGCCTCTCCGGCAGCGGCAAGAGCACGCTCGCCCAATACCTCACGCCGATCCTCATCGAACGCGGCTGCAGGGTGGAGGTGCTCGACGGTGACGAGATCCGCGAGAACCTGAGCAAGGGCCTGGGCTTCTCGAAGGAAGACCGCGACACGAACATTCGCCGCATCGGCTACGTCGCGAACCTCCTCTCGCGCAACGGCGTCGTGTCGATCACCGCGGCCATCTCCCCGTACCGCGCGATCCGCGACGAGCTGCGCGGCCGATCGCAAGCGCCGTTCATCGAGATCTACGTCGAAGCGCCGCTCGACGTCCTCGAGGGCCGCGACACGAAGGGCCTCTACAAGAAGGCGCGCGCCGGGATCATCAA
Source organism: uncultured Planctomycetaceae bacterium (assembly GCA_964592795.1). Classification (GTDB taxonomy): domain Bacteria; phylum Planctomycetota; class UBA1135; order UBA1135; genus JANLUN01. The sequence goes on from CAZQHA010000109.1 coordinate 10,634, forward strand.
GAACTTCACGGGCGTCAGCGATCCCTACGAGGCGCCGGTCAATCCCGAGGTGACCGTGCACACCGCCGACGAGAGCATCGAGGAGTCGGCCGAGAAGATCCTCGGCTACCTGAAGAAGCGCGGGCTCCTGAAGGGCTGAGCCCAACCGCGGGCGCCGGCCCGCGTACCCGCGAGTTCGATCGTCGGATGGCGCGCCGGACCTCCACCCCGGCCCGCGGGTGGACGATAGGATCGAACCCCTTCGCATGAATCTTCGTCCCCAGGTCCTGCGGCTCGTCGTCGGCACGGCGGTGTTCGGCGCGCTCGCCGCGCCGCCGGCGATGGCCTACATCGGCCCGGGCGCGGGCTTCGCGGCCGCGGGCTCCGTGCTCGTGCTGCTGGGCACGTTCGTCCTGGCCTTCGGGATCATCTTGATCTGGCCTCTGAAGGCGGCGGTGCGCGCGTTCACGTTCCAGCGCCGCGGCAAGGCGAAGGTGAAGCGCGTCGTCGTCATCGGGCTCGACGGCTTCGACCCCGGGCTCGCGCAGCGCTTCACCGCCGAAGGCTTGATGCCGAACCTGAAGAAGCTCGCCGACGAGGGCTGCTTCCATCCGCTCGAGACCGCCTGTCCGTCGATCTCTCCGGTCGCGTGGTCGAC
>CAZQHA010000110.1:0-11255 GCA_964592795.1 uncultured Planctomycetaceae bacterium
GGTCGCGCGCTGCACCGCCCGGCGGTGTTGCCGGCGCCCGCGCCGATGCTGCGTCTCGCGCTCGGCGAGATGGCCGACGTGGTGCTCACCGGACAGCGCGTGCTGCCGCGGCGCGCGCTGGAAGCCGGACACTCGTTCGCATATCCGGCGCTCGATGCAGCGCTCGCAGAGCTCGTCCGTCCGGCGAGAGCCAGGCCATGACGTGAGTCCGATCGCGATCACCTGGCGCTCTCTCGTGGGCGAAGGCCCGCTGATCAGAGCGTCCGCCGCAGCTTCGGCGTTTCGTCGACCGGCTGCGTGGCGGCCTGATACGCCAAGAGCGTCCGCCGCGCGCATTCCTTCCACGTGAACTCGCGCGCGCGGCGCTTGCCGCGCAGGCCGAACTCCTCGGCGAGGTCGGGCTCGGTCAGGATGCGGCGCGACGCCTCGAAGATGCGCTCGCTGTCGGTCGGCTCGACGAGGAACGCGGCGTCGCTCAGCACTTCGGGCAGCGACGTCACCGCGCTCGCGACGACCGGCGCTCCGCACGCCATCGCCTCGAGCGGCGGCAGCCCGAAGCCTTCGTTCAAGCTCGCGAAGAGGAACAGGTCGGCTTGGGAGTAGAGACGCGGCAGCTCGCGGTCGGGCACGTCGCGGCGCCACTCGACGCGCGATCGCGCGGGTGACGCGGCGAGCGCGCGCTCGAACTCCTCGCCGCCGTAGCCCATCGGACCGGCGACGATCCAGCGGTGGGGGAGGCCTTCCTTCACGAGCCGCTCGAAGGCTTCGAGCATGCGCAGGTGGTTCTTGCGCGCGTCGACGCGCGACACCGTGAGCACGTAGCGCTCCGATGGATGCGCGGGCCGCGGGAACCCGCCGGGCGGGAGCTCTCGCGCGACGTGATCGCAGCCCAAGTACGTGATCGTCACGCGATCGGGGTGCGCGCCGAGCGCCATCACGACCTCCGCGCCGACGAACTGGCTGGGAACGATCACGCGGCGCACGCGCGCGACCATCGCCTTCGCGACGGACGTCATGTGCGCCGCCGCTTCGGGCGAGAGGTAGCCCGCGTCGAGCGTGTAGATGCAGTCGAAGATCGTCGCGACCTCGGCGGCGCGGCGTACCGGGAGCAGGCTGGGCTGCGTGTGGTGGTACACGTCGCAGCCGCCGACGAGGTCGTCGACGCCCTTGCCGAGCTTCTGCAAGAGGCCCGGGATCCAGCGCGACGGGAAGCGCAGGCGCACGAGCTCGGCTTTCGAGGACTCGACGCCGAGCTCGCGGCGCGAATACTTCGACGGCGCGAGCGTGTACCCGAAGAGTCCCAGGTTCGCGTCGAACGCGAGGTCGACGAACCCGCGGACGAGCTCGCGCGCGTAGCGGCCGATGCCCTCGCGGTTGATCAGCGCCGGTCGATAGTCGAGTCCGACTCGCATGCCGTGTCTAACGATGCGGAATCGGAAGGAGCGAGGACAGCGCCGCGGCGAGCGCGAAGCACACGGGTCCTCCGAGCCACCCGAACGTGCGCGCGCCGCGGAAGACGGAGACGCCGATCCGCGCGAGCGCGATCGCGGCGCCGAGGACGACAGTGATCTCGGTGACGAGCGTCGCCGCGCCGGCGCCCGCGACGCCCATGCGCGGGATGAGCACGGTGTTCATCCCGACGTTGACGAGGAGCGCCGCCGCCGCGATCACGAGGATCGCGCGCATCTGCGCCGACGCGACGAGCGCGGTCATCAATCCCGACCCGGCGTACACCGTCGCGGTCGCGGCGAGCAGCCAGCGCAAGCTCGGGCCGGCTTGCTCGAAGCCCGGGCCGAAGAGCGACAACACTTCCTCGGTCCACGGCCAGACGAGCCCGGCGCCGAGCCCGGCGAGCGCGAACAGCGGCTGCGAGAGCTTGACGATCGCGACGTCGAGATCGCCGGCGGCGAAACGGCGGGCGAGCCACGGCAGCGCCGCTTGCGTCGCGTAGATCGCGACCATGATGCCGTACGACATCACGCGCACGCCGATGTTGTAGTGGCCCAGCGGCTCGGGCCCGAGCATCGCGCGCACGAACACGTTGTCGATGTAGAAGTAGGCCTGCTGGCACAAGCTCGCGATGCCGAGCGGGAGAGCCAGCACCAGGATCTCGCGCACCGGGACGACCTCCGCTCGCGCGCGCGGCATGTGCTTGCGCGAGGCCCAGTGCAAGAGGAAGTTCGCGCTGGCGCTGCCGAGCGCGACGGCGAAGAGGTACTTCGCGGGCGAGCGTTCGCCCGTCGAGTACAGGACGAGCACGAACGTGAGGGAGAGCGCGGCGGCGATCGCGCGCATCGCGACCGGGATGCCCCACGCGATCCGGTTGCGGAACACGGTCGCGGAGAGCTCCATCACGTGCGTGACGGGATAGAAGCTCGCCAAGAGGATCCAGGCCGCGTCGGTCTCGCCCCACACGACCGCGCCGACGCCGACGAGCAGGACGCCGATCGCGGCCGACGCGAATCGAATCCTGCGCGCCGCGGCGAGCACGGCGGGGATCGCCGCTTCGTCGCCGGCCGTGCGTTGCACGGCGACTTGGCCGGTGCCGAAGTCCGCCAGGCTGTCGAGCACCATGAAGACCGCGAGGTAGAACGTGTAGCGGCCGAAGTCCTCGGGCGCGAGGTGACGCGCGAGCAAGACCAACGTGAAAAGCGTGCAGGCCGATCCCCAGAATCGGCCGAGCACCAAGAGCGCGGTGCCGCGCCAAACGCGACGCGGGACGAGCTTCGACTCGGTGGGCGCGGGGCGCGCGGGGATCGAATGAGTTGCATCCAAGCGAGCTCGACCGCGCGCGCGATCCGGGTGAGGAGGATCGCGGGCAGGCAATGCGCTGTCCATAAGGAAGCGCGCGAGCACGACGATCCTCGCGCGACTCGCCTGCATCGATCCGGCACCGGACGGCTGCTAGGATGAGCGAGACATCGGACCGGCAACGACTTCTGAGGGCTTCGCATGTACGCGCGCAAGCGGCTCGACATCGGATGGCTCGATCTGGCTCACGGTCTCACCGGGTCCCTGACCCGCACGGAGGAGACGTTCTCGAAGCGCCGCGTCGAGTCGTGGTTCGCGCCGCCCTCCGAGAGCGCCTCGCCCGCGTCGCGCGGTGCGCTGTGCTGCCTGTCCGTGCGGACGGGCTTCGACCTGTACCTGCAGACGCTCGCGCTGCCGCGCGGCAGCGAGGTCCTGATGTCCGCGTTGACGATCCCCGACATGTGGAAGATCGTCGAGCACCACGGGCTCGTCCCCGTCCCGGTGGATCTCGATCCGCGCACGCTCGCGCCCAAGCTCGACGCGGCGCGGCGCGCGGCGAGCGGCAAGACGCGCGCGATGGTCATCGCTCACCTGTTCGGCGCGTGCGTGCCGCTCGATCCCTACCTCGATCTCGCGCGCGAGCGCGGGTGGGTCCTGCTGGAAGACTGCGCGCAGTCGTTCACCGGGCCCGATTCGAAGGGCCATCCGCGAGCCGACGTCTCGATGTTCAGCTTCGGACCGATCAAGACGGCCGCGGCGCTCGCGGGCGGCGTGTTGTGCGTCAAGGATCGAGGAATCCTGGCCGAGATGCGCGCTCGTGAAGCGCTGTATCCGATCCAGAGTCGCGCTCAGTACGCGCAGCGGATCCTCAAGTACTCGGGGCTCAAGGCGATCTCGACGCCGCTCCTGTACCGCGCGTTCGTCGGATTGTGCGAGCTCGCCGGAAAGGACCACGACCGCGTGATCCAGGGGTCCGTGCGCGGCTTCGCGGGCGGCGACTTCTTCACGAAGATCCGCCGGCGTCCGTCCGGCGCTCTCTGCGCGCTGGTCGCGCGACGGCTGGCGGCGCAGAACGGCGAGCGCGTCGCGCGCCGCGCGGAGCTCGGCCGAGCGCTCGTCGCGCGCCTGGGACCGTGCGTCGAGCTGCCGGCCGGCGACGCGACGCAGCACAGCTACTGGGTGTTCACGATCCTCGCCGACGATCCGGAGCGCTTGGTCGCCGACTTGCGCGCCGCAGGTTTCGATGCGACGCGCGCCGCGAGCCTGGCCGTCGTGCCGACTCCGCCCGATCGTCCGGAGCTCGAGGCGCGCGAAGCGCAGAAGTTGCTCGCGCGCATCGTGTACCTGCCCGTGTACCCCGAGCTGCCGGCGCGCGCCCTCGAGCCGATGGCGGACGTCGTGCGCGAATCGGTTCGCGGCGTTTCGAGCTCGCAGGCGCGCGCGGTTCCGCTGGCGCGCGGACGCGCGACGACCTAGCGCGGGCGAAACTTGTTCCGATTCGCCGGGGCCGATCCGAGCGAATTGCGCGTTCGGACCGCGCGTCGAGCCATCCTTGCCCGGAAAGGCCGTCCGACACTCGCTCGCGACCTCGCAAATACCCGAGGAACCGGCTCAGGAAGCGTCAATTCACGCACGAGCGCGTCTCGATAATCGGCTGTCCTTCGCGCGGCCACCCTCGGCAGGGGGCGGAGCCGCGTCGGCGACGAACTGAGATGCATCGGCGAAGCGGAATCGACTCACGAAGAGCGCGAGCACGCGGCCTCACGCTGATCGAGGTCGTCGTCGTGCTCGCGATCCTGGCGATCTCGCTCTCGCTGTTCGGCACGACGCTGGGGGCCTCGCTGCGTCTCGATCCCGTCGGTCGCGAGAAGGCGATCGCCGCCGAAGCCGCGCGCAGCAAGCTCGAGGAGATGCGCAATCACCCGTTCTCGCAGGTCTTCGCGCTCTACAACGACAATCCCGCGGACGATCCGGGCGGCGCGGGCACCGCTCCAGGGAGCTGCTTCTCGGTCACGGACCTGATGCCGCCGGGAGCGGGCGCGTGCACCGGGCGCATCACGTTCCCGTCGGAGAAGTCGGAACTGCGCGAGAACGTCGTCGACGACAACTTCGGAACGCCGCGCGACCTCAACGGCGACGGCGCGGTCGACGGCGAGAACCACGGCGACGACTGCATCATCCTCCCGATCCGGGTGACGATCGAATGGACGCCCGGGAACGGCAAGGGCGGCAGGCGCAACTTCACGGTGTACACGATGTTCTCGGCGCTATGAAACGAACGACGAGTTCGGCTCGAGCAGGTTTCACGCTCATCGAGATGATGATCGCGATCGTGCTGGTCGCGCTCGTGATCGGGAACGTGTACATGGTGCTCGGCGACAGCTCGAAGGCCTTCGGCTCGCAGACGACCGTCTTCGAGGCGGAGACACAGGCGCGGCGCACGCTCGACCGCATCGCGCTCGCGGTCGTGGGCTCGAAGCGCAGCACGCTCTACCAGACGCCCAATGCGCCCTCGAGCACGCCGGAGCTCAACTTCCAGACGAGCCAGGGTCTCGAAGGCGGCGTGATCCTGAACGGCAATCCGCAGCGGATCACGCTCGCGAACGTCGGCGACTCCCATCAGGTGACGTGGGCGGAGAACCCCGGCACTTCGAGCGAACGCAAGAGCGTCTGGACGAAGTGGGCGTCGGAGTTCCTCGAGGGCGAGACGCCCAACGGGGAAGACGACAACGGCAACGGGCTCATCGACGAGCGCGGGCTCAATTTCGTGCTCGAGGGCGACAGCGTCCTCGTCCAGCTCACGATCGCGCGTCAGGCAGCGGACGGCTCGTGGGTGACGCGCACGCTCGAAGCGCGCGTGACGTGCAGGAACTAGGGGACATCACATGGCAGGGCAACGCAAGCGCGTGAGATCGAGCCGCAGCGCTCGTTCCGACCGGCGCGGAACGGCGATCATCGCCGGGTTGATGGTGGTCACCTTGGTGTCGGTGCTGAGCATGGCGTACCTGCAGCTCAGCATGAGCAAGAACCGCGAGCAGCGCTCGTCGGTCGACGCGAAGCGCGCGTTCTACATCGCCGAAGCCGGGCTCGCGGAAGCGTACGCCGGGCTCGTCGCGGGCAAGAGCGGCAACGTCGCGAACTCGTCGATCCCGGCGCGCTTCGCCAACGGCGCGTTCTGGGTCGAGTCCGTCGACGAGGGCGACGGGCGGCGCACGCTGACCAGCACCGGCATGTGCGGCACCGGCCGCACGTCTCTCTCGATCGTCGTCGAGAACGTTCCCGAGCCCGTCGGCGCGCTCGGCGTGTTCGGCGATCGAGGCGTGTCGATCGGCGAGGACGTGCTCATCGACGGATACGACTCGCGGCGCGGCACGTACGAGAGTCAACATCCACCTCCCGCGGGAGGCGGTGGAGGCGGCGGCCCGCTCGTGATCGGCGGCGGCGGAGGCGGGTTGATCGGCGCCGTCGGTGGCGTCGTCAACGGTGCCGGCGGCTTGTTGGACGACGTCCTCGGCAGCGACGGTCCGACCGGAGCCCGAGTCGGCTGCAACGGCGACATCGTCGTGCCCGGCGGCTCGCTGCCGACGCGAATCGACGGCGACGTGCAGCCCGGTCCCGACGGAAGCGTCGTGCGCGGCGGAGGCGTGACGATCACCGGATCGACCGCGCCGCGCAGCACGCCCGCCAACCTGCCGGCTCTCGACGTGCCGTCTCTTCCGGCCGCGGGAAGCATCGACCACTCCTCCGTGCGCACGCCGCTCGTGCTCTCCCCGCAGGAGTCGAGCTTCGGCACGCTGCGCGTCCGTCCCGGCGCTTCGGCCGTGATCGTCGGACCGGCCACGCTCGTCGTCGGCTCGCTCGAGATCGATGCGAACGCGACGCTGACCGTCGACGCGACGCTCGGGCCCGTGCGCCTGTACGTGAGCGACTACCTCAACATGGCGCCGGGGTCGCACTACAACAGCGCGTCGCACGATCCGGCGAGGGTCTCGCTGCTGATCGCCGCGAACCAGACGGTCGATCGGAATCGGGACGGGATCGCCGACCCGCCGGCTCGGATCCAATCGGACGGACAGTTCTTCGGCAGCGTCTACGCTCCGTCCGCCGCGCTGACGGTCGTCTCGCAGCTCGAGTGGTTCGGCGCGGTCGCGGCGCGCGAGCTCACGATCGCGAACGGCGCGGCGATCCACTTCGACCGCGCCCTTTCGGCGCCTCAAGAGGGCGATGGAGCGATTCCTCAGATGCTCTGCTGGCGGCTCGTCGAGCTGCCGGACGTCCCGATCGTGAACTTGCGCCTCGATCCGCTCAGCGTGATGGAGATGAACAACATCACGCCGCCGCGATCGAAGGACGCGCACTACGACAACGGCGACGATCCGCTCCTCGGAGTCGTCACCACGACGCTCAAGATCCTGAAGACCGCGCGATGAGCTCCTTGCGTCGATCGATCCTCCGTTGCGTCGGGGTCGCGCTGCTCTCGAGCGCGGGCTACGCCGCCCAATCCGTCGAGGAGCGCGTGCAGCGCGTCCTGTCGGACGTCGCGCTCGACGCGGGGCTCTCGGTCGAGATCGCGGGCCAGGAGATCCTGGCTCTGGGCGACAACGTGCTCCCACCTCTCTTCGGCGCGCTGTGCGACGCGATCGAGAGCTCGGCCGGCGCCGTCGACGCGAGCGACTCGCTCGCCGGCCGCACCGAGTCGACGCTGCTCTACGTCTTCGAGCGCACGCCGGCGGCGAGGTTGAATCCGTTCCTCGAAGGCCAAGCGACCGCCGCAGCCCTACCGCGCGCGCGCGTGGCGGCGCTGCGCATCCTCGAGATCACGGGGAGCGCGCGCGAGTTCGGGCTGATGATGCGCCTCGCGAACACGGAGAATCCCGAGCCGTCGATCGAGCGCGCGCTCGAATCGACGCTCGACGCGCTGCTCGCGCGCGATCACGCGACGTACGTGCTCCTCGAGCGCGCCTATCCGCCGGCGCCGATCCCGACGCGGCGCGCGCTCATCGGCGCGCTCTCGCGCACGGGGAGCTTCGACGGGCTCAAGATCCTCTCGCGCCTCCTGTACCGCGAGGAGCCGCTGCGTGCGCTGCTCCTCGTCACGATCGGCCGCATGTCGCGCGAGCTGCCGCGGCCGATCGGCGAGGACGTGCTGTCCAACGTGCGCCGCTTCGTCGCCGAGGCGGATCCGATCGCGCTGCCCGAAGCGATCTTGGCCGTCGGCTACCTCGACGACTGCGAATCGATCCCGCAGCTCATCGCGCTCCTCAAGAGCTCGCGCCGGGGCCTGGCCGCCAACGCGCTGTGGTCGCTCCGCCGGATCACCGGTCTGGGCATCGCCGAGACGCCCGACCGTTGGACGAGCTGGCACCAGTCGGAGCGCGAATGGTGGCAGCGCACGTGGCCGTCGACGCTCGCCGCGCTGCACGGCGCCGACGCGCGCGCGATCAAGGTCGCGCTGATGGACGTGTCGACGCGGCACCTCCACCGCCACGCGATCGCCGTCGAAGTGGCGGAGCTCGTGGCGCATCCCGACGTCGAGGTCGCGACGCTCGCGTGCACGACGCTCAGCTCGACTCGAGCGCCGCGCTCCCGCGCCTCGCCGCGGGCCTCTCGAGCGAGGACGCGATCCTGCGCATGGCGGCGTGGAGCGCGCTGCGCTCGATCACGCGGAAAGATCTTCCGCCCGACCCCGCGGCTTGGTCGGCGGTGAAGCTCGGCAGCTGATCGCGACGCGGTCATCGTGCGCGGGCGCGCGCTCAATCTGCGCCCGCTCGCGCGTCGATCCATGGATTCCGCGCGAACCCCGCCGCGGACCGCGATGCCCCAGCACAAGCGCCGGATCAAGCTGATCCAACCCCAGCTCCAGCTCCGACTGATCGCCGCGTTCCTCGGCATGTCGGCCTTGGCGCTCACGCTGCAGTTCCTCTTGTTCACGAGCAGCTTGACCGAGCTCGCGACGGAGCTCCCCGAAGACGGCGCCGCGTTGATCGAGCGCGTGCCGGCGCACGTGCAGCGCATCCTGCTCGTGTCGTTCCTGATCTTCCTGCCGCTGACGTTCTGCGCCGGCGTGCTGATCACGTTCCGGATCGCCGGGCCGCTGTACCGCTTCGAGCAGTACTTGAAGCAGGTGATTCGCGGCGAACGCCCGCCCGATTGCCGGTTGCGCGACGGCGACGAGCTGCAGGACCTCTGCCAGCTGATCAACGAGGCGACGGCGCCGCTGCGCCGGCGGGAGCCCGAGGGCGGGGCGACGAGCGCGGAGACCAGCTCGCCGCCGATCGAAGTCGATCGAGCCGCCTGATGCCGCTCAAATCCAAGATCGTCATCATCCTCGCGGTGGTGGTGCTCGCGTATGCGGGGCTCGATCACCTGGGGCAGCAGCTCTTGATTCGCAAGCGCTTCCTCCAGCTCGAGGAACAGGAGGCGCACAAGGATCTCTCGCGCGCTCGGTTCGCGATCCAGAGCGAGATCGAGAGCCTGGCCGCGCGTTGCGCCGCGTGGGCGGCGTGGGACGACACGTACCGCTTCGTCGCGGACGCGAACGCGGAGTACATCGCGTCGAACCTCGGCCCCGAGGCCTTCTACAAGAACGGCATCAACCTGCTCTTCGTGTGCGACGGCGACGACCGCGTGGTGTGGGGACGGGTTCTGAGCCTCGACGACGGTCGCGAAGACCACCTCTACGCTTTCCGCACGATCGAAGGCGCGCTGCCGCCGGACAATCCGCTCGTCGTCGCGCGCAAGCACGGCGGAGAGACCAAGGGGCTGCTCGTCACCGAACGAGGTCCGATGCTCGTGGCGTTCCACCCGATCTTGGACAGCCGCCGCGGTGGTGAGCGGCGCGGCACGCTGTACGTCGGCCGGTATCTCGACGAGAGGCTCGTCGAGACGCTGAGGGAACGGATCGACGTGCGATTCGAGGTGTTCCTGGCGGACGGAGCGATCGAGGCGTCCGAGAAGCAGGCGCTGTCCGAGCTCGCGCGCGGCACGGGCATCGTCGTCCACAGGGCCGACGCGACCAGCCTGCGTCTCTACGCGACGCTGCCCGAGATCAGCGGGAAACCCAGCCTCTCGATGCGCGCCGACATCCCGCGGGAGATCTCGCACAAGGGCGACACGTCGATCCGCTACGCGCTCCTCTCGACGGTGATCGCCGGCCTCTTGATGGTGCTCGTGCTGCTCGAGCTGCTCTCGCGCGCCGTGCTGCGCCCGATCAAGGCGCTGACCGACCACGCGGTGTACATCGGGAAGAGCGACGAGCTGTCGAAGAAGCTCGCGCTCGCGCGCAAGGACGAGATCGGCATCCTCTCGCGCGAGTTCGACAGCATGACCGAGAAGCTGTCCCAGTCGCGCGCCGCGGTCGTCAACGCCGCGCGGGCGGCCGGCATGTCGGAGATCGCGACCGGCGTGCTGCACAACGTCGGCAACGTGCTGAACAGCGTCAACGTCGCGGCCGCTCTCGTCGCCGACAAGACGCGGAACTCCGGCGTCGCCGACCTGCGCCTCGCGATGCAGACGGTCCGCGACAGTCAGGGCGACCTCTCGACGTTCATCGCGAACGATCCGCGCGGCAAGTACCTCTATCCGCTGCTCACGTCGCTGACCGAGCAGCTCAGCGCCGAGCAGGACGTGATCGCCGAGGAGGTGAAGACGCTCACGGACGGGATCCAGCACATCAAGGAGCTGATCCAGTCGCAGCAGAGCTACGCCGGACGGTCGGGCGTGCTCGAGAGCGTCGCGATCCCGGAGCTCGTCGAGAAGGCGCTCGCGATCACCGAGCAGACCGAGTCCGCGCCCGTCGACATCGTGCGCGAGCTCGGCGAGAGCACCCCCTGCCTCGTCGACCGGCATCGCCTGCTCGAGATCCTCGTGAACGTGATCCAGAACGCGCGGCAAGCGGTGGCCGCGTCCGATCGCAAGGATCCGCGCATCGTGGTGCGCGTCCAGCGCACGGACGAGGGCGGCGACGAGCGGCTGCGCATCGAGGTCGAGGACAACGGCGTCGGCATCCCGCCCGAGAACCTCGAGCGCATCTTCACGCACGGCTTCACGACGCGGAAGACCGGTCACGGCTTCGGGCTGCACGCGTCCGCCAACGCGGCGACCGAGATGGGCGGCGCGCTCTCGGCGAAGAGCTCCGGGCCGGGTCTCGGCGCCACGTTCACACTGAATCTTCCGATCCAATCGCGAGTGACGACATGACCGACGAAGCGAACCGCAGGATCCTGCTCATCGACGACAACGACGCGATCCACCAGGACTTCAAGAAGATCCTGAGCGGCGGCAAGACGGAGTCGAGCGCGGTCGCCGACGCGAAGGCGGCGTTCTTCGGCGCGCCCGTGTCCGCGAAGTCGGCGGTCTCCAAGTCGTCGCCGGTGGGGCTCGAGATCGACAGCGCGTTCCAGGGGCAGCAAGCGGTCGAGAAGGTCCGCGCGGCCAAGGCTCAGGGCCGTCCGTACGCGATGGCGTTCGTCGACGTGCGCATGCCGCCGGGTTGGGACGGCGTC
>CAZQHA010000111.1:0-11110 GCA_964592795.1 uncultured Planctomycetaceae bacterium
GGCGCGGGCGAAAGGCGAGGTGATCTGCATCATCGACGCGGACTACGTCCCCGGGCCCGACTTCCTGCTGCGCCTCGTCGGAGAGTTCTCCGATCCCAAGGTCGGCCTCGTGCAAGCGCGTTGGGGTCATCGAAATCGCGACGAGAGCTTGTTGACGCGCGCGCAATCGACGCTGCTCGACGGCCACTTCGTCATCGAGCACAAAGTGCGGTTCGACGGCGGCGTCTTTTTCAATTTCAACGGCACCGCGGGCATCTGGCGTCGCGAAGCGATCGAATCGGCGGGCGGATGGCAGCACGACACGCTGACCGAGGACCTCGATCTGTCGTACCGCGCGCAGCTTCGAGGCTGGAAGTTCGTGTACGCGCCGCACGTCGTCGCGCCGGCGGAAGTTCCGCCGGACATCGCCGCGTTCAAGTCGCAGCAACATCGCTGGGCGAAGGGCAGCGTGCAGGTGCTGCGCAAGCTCGGCTGGCGACTGCTCGTCTCCGACGAGCCGCTGAAGGTGAAGCTCGAAGCGCTCGCGCACCTTTCCGGCAACGTCGGCTACCCGTGCGTGCTCTTGCTCGCGTTGCTCCTGCCGGTTTCGTTCGTGATCGAGAGCAACTTCCCGATGTGGCTGCAGCTCCTGCTCTTCGTGATGTGCACGGCCTCGGTGTTCGTCTTTTACGAGTGCAGCCAGCGCGCGGTCGAGCGTCCGGTCGGCGCGCGCGTGCGCGACATCTTCGCTGCCGTGACGCTCGGGATCGGGATGTGCGTCAGCCAGACGCGCGCGGTGCTCGAAGGCTGTCTTCCGGGGACGGGGGTGTTCGTCCGCACACCGAAGCGCGGCGACACGCCGGGCTCCAAGCGGTATCGCGCAGCATTCCTCGGCTGGCCGGGAGTCGAGCTCCTCTTCGCCGCGTGGTTCGCTTGGGGGATGTACGCCGCGATCGAACGCGGAGTCTGGGGGACGTTGCCGTTCCTCCTGCTCTTCTTCACGAGCTTCGCGTGGGTCGGTTCACTCTCGCTCCGCGAATGGGCGCGGGGTAGGCGCGCTGGATGCGACGCAGGCCTGATCCCGATTCGATCTACGCGCTGACGTTCGACTGCTACGGCACGCTGATCGACTGGCGCCGCGGCATCGAGGGCGCGGCTCGGTCGATCGCGAGCTTGTCGCGTTGCGACTTGGATCGGCTCGTCGACTCACGAGAACGCATCGAGCGCGAGATCCAGCGCGGAGCGTACCTGCCGTACGGCGAAGTGCTCGCGACGAGTCTCGCGCGCGCGGCGGCGGAGCAGGGCGTGGTCGTAGCCGACGACGACGCTCGGTCGTTCGCCGAGAGCATGCCGGCGTGGCCTCCGTTCGCGGAGACGTCGGCCGCCGTGAACCGCCTTGCGACGCGCTTTCAGCTCGCGATCCTCTCGAACGTCGAGGCCCGCGTCCTCGAACGATCCGTGCAGCTCATCCGCGCGCCGTTCGAGGCGTTGATCACGGCTAGCGAGCTCGCGTCGTACAAGCCCGCCACGGCGCACTTCGAAGCCGCGGTGGAACAGCTCAACTTGGAGCGCGAGCAGATCCTCCACGTCGCCGCGAGCGTGTATCACGACGTTCGACCGGCGAGCGAGCTGGGATTCCGAGTCGTGTGGGTGAATCGCGAGGGCTCGGAGCCGCCGAAGGACGTGGAGATCGACTGGATCGTGCCCGATCTCGCGTCGCTGGCGCGTGAGCTGGGCTGCTGACGCTTCAGCGCGCCGGACGCGCGATCAAGAGATCGACGAGGTCCATCTTCGTGATGACGCCGAGCAGCTTGCCCGTGTCGTCCACGACGAGCCCGACGAGACCCTTCGAGAAGAGGTCGAGCAGCGTGGCCGCGTCGTCGTCGGCGCGCACCGTGGTCACGTTGCGGAACATCACTTCGGCGACCGCGCTCGCGAGCGTCGCGCGTCCGTCGACGAGCTTCGTGAGCAGATCGGACTCGGTGACGATGCCGACGAGGCGCTCTTCGTCGATGACCGGCAGCTGGCTGACGCCGTGCTCCTTCATGAGCATCACCGAGTCGGCGACCGTGTCCGCGCTCGTCGCGGTGATCAGCTTGCGGCGCGGCAGGTTGCGCAGCGTGTCGCCGACGCGGCCCGTCTCCCAGCGGCTCTCGGTGAAGCCGTTCTCCTTCATCCACTGATCGTCCATGAACTTCGTCATGTAGTTGCGGACGGAGTCCGGCAGGATCATGACGATGCGCTTGCCCGGTCCGACCTTTTGCGCGACCTGCTTCGCGGCCCACGCGACCGAGCCCGAGCTGCCGCCGCACAGCATCCCCTCTTGGCGGATCAGCCGGCGCGCCATGAGGAATGACTCGCGATCCTCGGTCTTGATCCACTCGTCCACGAGCTGGCGGTCGAGCACGTCGGGGATGAAGTCGTAGCCGATGCCTTCGACCTTGTAGCTCGAGATCGGACCCGGCCCCGCGAGGATCGATCCGACGGGATCGACGCCGACGATCTTCACGCGCGGCAGCTTCTCCTTCAGCTTCCTCGCGACGCCGGTGATCGTTCCGCCGGTGCCGGCGGTCATCACGCAGACGTCGAGCTTGCCGTCGGTCTGCTCGAGGATCTCCTCACCGGTGCCGTGGTAGTGCGCCAGCGGATTGTCGGGGTTCGAGTACTGATCGAGGATGTGCGCGTTCGGCAGGATGCTCTGGAGCTGCTTCGCGACACCGATGTGGCTCTCGGGCGCGTCCCATGCGGCTTCGGTCGGCGTGCGGATGATCTCGGCGCCGAGCGCTTCGAGCACGACCTGCTTCTCGCGGCTCATCTTCTCCGGCATCGTGATCACCATCCGATAGCCGTACACCGCGGCGGCGAGCGCCATCCCGATGCCCGTGTTGCCGCTCGTCGGCTCGATCAACGTGTCGCCGGGTCGGATGCGCCCTTTCTTCTGCGCTTCCTCCACCATGCGCTTGCCGATGCGGTCCTTGACCGATCCGCCGGCGTTCAAGAACTCACACTTCGCGAGCATCTCGCATCCGGTGTCGCGACCGATGTTGCGCAGCCGCACCATCGGTGTGTTGCCGATCGTGTCGAGGATCGAGTTGTAGATCTTGCCCAAGGGAGCTCCGTGATTCGGGTTCGAGTGTGCGCGCGGCGTCGGGACCACGGCGCGCGCATTCTAGCGGCGCGCTCAGTCGGCTCGACCGGGAACTCCGTTGCGGCGAGGCTCGGCGAGCACGATGGTGCCGCGCGATCCGATCAGGACATCGCAAATCAAGAGTGCGTCGCGGCCGCGCGCGAGCTGTCCCGCGAAGCCGAGGCGCTCGCCCGTGCGCAGCGAGAAGCGCCACTGGTGCCACGGGCACGTCACTTCCTCGCCCGTCACCGTCCCCTGGAACAGCGGACCTTGCAGGTGCGGGCAGAAGCTCTGCGAGGCGAGCACCCCACGCTCGCAGACGTAGAGCGAGATCGAGCCCCAGGGAGTCTCGATCGGGCGAGGGCGCTCGGGATCGAGCTCCTCGGGCTTGAGGCCCGTGTCGAACGACGCATCCGACATCGATCGCGGCTCAGCGCTCGCGCCGCGTCAGCTTCCTCCACCGAGCCGTGCGTGCAACAATCTTCCCGTGGTGCAATCGACGCGCGTCCTCGTCATTCCTCCGTCCGAGCACGAAGCGCTCAAGAGCCGCATCGCGTCGGGAGATTTCCAGCACAAGAGCGTGCCTCACGCCGTGTTCAGCGTCAAAGGCGAGGGCGTCGTCGCGACGCTGTACACGTCGGGCAAGCTCGTCATCCAAGGCGAGGATCCCGACCTCTTCGCGCAGCGTTACGCGGGCGAGCAGGCGGGGGACACCGCGCGCACGAACTCCGAGATCCGGATCGAGGAGCCGCTGGTCGGCAGCGACGAGTGCGGAAAGGGCGACTACTTCGGCCCGCTCGTCGTCGCCGGCGTCCGTGTCGAGCCCGGCCAGCGCGCGAAGCTGCGCGCCGGCGGCGTGCGCGACAGCAAGGAGATCAGCGACGAGAGCGCGCTGCGCATCGGAGCCGCGCTGCGCGTGCAATTGCCGTACGCGATCGCTCGGCTGGACCCGCCGGTGTACAACACGACGTGGCGTCGGCCGGGTCAACTGAACGGGATGCTGGCCGACCTGCACGTCGAGGTGATCCGAAAGCTCGCTCGCCCAGGGATCCGAGTGCTCGTCGACCAATTCGCCGACGCGCGCGTGATGGAGAAGCGCGTCGCGGGTCTCGACATCCGATTCGAGCAGCGCACGCGCGCGGAGTCCGAGCCGGCCGTGGCCGCGGCGAGCATCATCGCGCGCGAGGAGTACCTGCTCGCGCTGCGCGCGCTGTCGGACGAGTTCGGCGTCGACCTGCACAAGGGCGCCGGGACCCCGACCGATCAGGCGGCTCAGCGGTTCGTGCTGCTGCATGGAAAGGACGCGCTCGTGAAGGTCGCGAAGCTGCACTTCAAGAACACGCAGCGCATCCGCGCGGGCTCGTCATGATCGTTCGATCGATCCCATGAACCCGACCCGCTACACGGTGATGTCCGGCACCGGGAATCGTTTCGCGGTCGTCGACTGCTTCGCCGATCCCGTGCCCGAAGATCCGAGCGCGCTGGCTCGCGCGATGTGCTCACCGGTCGAAGCCGGGGGTCTCGATCCGCGCCCCGACGGCCTCCTCGTCGTGAAGCCCGCGCGCGGCGGCGCGGACTGCGCGATGGAGGTGTACAACGCCGACGGCAGCCGGCCGCAGACGTGCGGCAACGGTCTGCGCTGCGTCGCGAAGCTCGTCGCGGACCGCGAACACGTCGCGCGCGAGCGCTTCGTGATCCGCTCCGACGCTCGACCGTGCGCGGCGGAGGTCGAGCGCGAGGACGGACGCGTCGTCCGCGCGCGCATCCACATGGGCGAGGTGCGCATCCTCGTGAAGGAGGAGACGATCGATGGTCATCCGTGCGCCCGCGTCGACGTCGGCAATCCGCACTGCGTGCTGATCGTCGACGACGAGCGGTCGGCGCCCGTGGCCGAGCTCGGTGCGCGGCTCGAGCGACACCGCGCGTTTCCGCAGGGGACGAACGTCGAGTTCCTCGCGCGGCGCGGCGGCGCGCTGTACCTCCGCGTATGGGAGCGCGGAGTCGGGGAGACGCTCGCGTGCGGGAGCGGCGCGTGCGCCGCGGCGGCCGTCGCCGTCGATCGGGGGCTCGCACGCTGGCCCGTGCGGCTGGAATTGCTGGGCGGAGCGCTCGATCTCGCGAGCGACGGTCGAGGCGGCGTGTGGCTGTCCGGCGCGGTCGAGGAACACGGGGTCGGCGTGTTCACCGCGGCGCCTCCCCACGCGCGCGGGCGCCGCCCGAGCAGCTCCTGCTGAGCTGAGCGCCGGGTCTCGCCCGCGCGCCGCTCGCCACCAAGATGGGATACCTCCTGCACATCGTACTCGCGCTCGCCGCGCTGGGACTCTCCGAGAGCGGCGTGTCGAGCGGCTGGCGATCGATCCCGCTGCTCGTCGCGAGCTGCGCCGTGCCGCATTCGCTCGGCGCGTTGGCGCGCTTCTTCTTCATGCGCGGAGAGTTCGCGAGGAGCCAGGCCGCGTTCCGAGCGCTGCACGTGAGCGCACCGTTGCTCTACTTCGCGGCGCTGTCGCTCTTCGGATGGCGCGAGATCGCGTCGGAGATCGCCGGCCACGACGTGTCCTTGTTCGATTGGCCGAGCTTGGGGCTCTTGCTCGCCGGCGCGCCGTTCGTCGTGTTCGAGCTGCTCGCGATCGACGCGCGCGCACGCGCCTCGAGCGCCGAGCGGAGCCGCTGGCGTGCGTTCCAAGTGCGGATGTTCGCGTCGTCGATCCTGCCCATCGCGGCGTACATCGCGATCGCCGCGCTCGTCGGATGGAACGACCGGATCCGGATCAGCGTCGAAGAAGTGAGCCTCTACGGTGGAGCGTTCGCGGTGGCGATCCTGACGCTGATGGCGCTCGCGCTGCCGACGCTCCTGCGCAACACGTGGGACACGGCGCCGCTCGCCCCCGGTCTCCAACGCGACGTGTGCCTCGAGGTCGCGCGGCGCGCGGGGTTTCGCTGTCGAGCTCTCCTCGCGTGGAACACGGGTCACTTGACCGCGAACGCCGCGATCGTCGGCATCGGGGCTCGCAGCCGCGTCGTCGTGCTCTCCGACGCGCTCTTGGCGCAGCTCGATCTGCGCGAGCTCGCCGCGGTGTTCGCGCACGAGATCGGACACGCGGCACGCCGTCACGTGCCGCTGTTCGTCGTGTGGGCGCTCGTGTTCTTCCTGTCCGCGGATCTCGTCTCGCAGCTGCTCTTCCCCGCGGACCCGTGGCTCTCCGCGGCGACGATCGTCGCCGGGATGGCGCTGTGGTTCGTGACGTTCCGATTCGTGTCGCGCCGCTGCGAGCTCGAAGCCGACCTCTACAGCCTCGAGCTGCTCGGCGACCGCGCGGCGCTCGTCGGCGCGCTCGAGCGCGTCGGCGGACGTCTCCGCGATGTCGCGAGCTGGCGCCACTTCAGCATCGCGGACCGCGTCCGCTTCCTCGACCGCGTGGCTCGGGAGCCCGCGGTCGGGCAGCGACTGCACGCGCAAGTGCGCCGTTGGCTGTGGCTCGGCTGCGCGCTACTCGCCGTGGCGGCCGGCTGGCAGATCCATTCGATGTGGAGCACGTTCGACCGCGATCGGATCGAGGTCGATCTGCGCTTGGGACGCTATGGCTCGGCCGTCGAGATCGCTCGACGGGCGGACGACCTGGACCCCGCGATCCGCGCCCTGGCCGAGCGCGGCGCGACGCTGGACGCGCCGTCGGCGGACGTCGGCGTGTTCGAGCTCCGGGCGCGGGCCGCCTTGCGCTCCGGCGCGCGGGAAGAAGCGATCGAGTGGCTCGCGCTCGGGGGGCTGCGGGGCGACGGCGATCTCGCCTTGCTCGCCGAGGCGCTCACGGCCGAGGGACACGATCCGCGCGAGATCGTCCCACCCGAGCTCTACCGCGCCTGGGAGGACGACCTCGTCGCCTCGCGGGCGTCCAAGCCGCATTGAGCGCGCGGTCGAGGCTCAGTAGCCCAGCCCGTTCTTGCGCAGGTGACAGGTCGGCTCGCCGTCGCGGAGCAGCGCGCCCTCGACGACCTGGCCGAACACCGCCACGTGGTCGCCGGTCGGGTGCTCGCCCACGACCCGACACGCGACCCAAGCGAGCGCGTCGGCCAGCACGGGCGAGCCCACGGCGGTCGGAAGCAGCCTCAGGTTGTCGAACGGCGACTCGCCTTCGGGGAGCTTCCTGAAAAACGGCGACATCAACCCCGAAGCCTGCTTGTCCAGGATGGAGAGCGCGAAATGGCCGCACTCGCGCATGTCGGCGAGGTGCGATCGCGACTTCCCGACCGCCAGGCACACGGTCGGCGGGTCGAAGCCCATCTGCATGACGAACGACCCGACGAACCCGATCGGCTCGTCCCCGTGGAGAGTCGTGACGACGTAGAGGCCCGAGGGTATGCGCCCGAGCGCACGCGCGAGCGGTGATGTTTCGGTGGTGGACATCCGGCGGGGATCGGTGCGTTTCGTCCGGTGGTTCGTGCGCGCAGGTATCGACCAGCGGCCCGCGACAATTAAATAGGGAAGGCGGTCTGGATTCGAGGCCTCGGCGCCCCGATAATCCGGGCCTCCGACGCCGCTCCAAATCGTCGCCGTATGCCCGCGCAGAGTGCTTCGCCTGACAACTCGACACGCAGCTGGGCCGGTGCGGCGGGATCGGATGCGCACTCGGCGGCGCCCCACGCAGCGGCCGGCGTGACGTTGAAGGACCGCCTCCACGAGGTCGCGTTCGACCGCGCTGCGACGTCCGACGCGCTCGTCCTCGAGACCGCTCGGACCGTGCTCGATTGGATCGTCGAGCGACCCGATCGCTGGTCCTGGCTCGATGCCGGGCGAGAGCTCGAAGCGGGGCTCGCGGAATGGATCGCCGAGCAAGCTTGGCGCGCACCCGCGGCGCTGTGGCTCGATGCGCTGCGCAACGCTTGGCACGCCGGGTCGGTCACTCACCCGCGCGAAGCTCGCGAATACCTCGGCGAGGAGCTGGGACTGTGGCTGTGCGGTCGCGAAGCCGACGAGCTCGAAGCCGCCGGTCCGGAGACGCCTCGCCGGGCGTGGAACGGTGAGCCCCTCGGCTCCGGACGCCGCCTCGCCGATCGCAGCGAGCTCGCCACGCACGCCGCGGCGACCCTGGAAGCGCGTGAAACCGTCGTGCTCAACGCGTTCTCGAACACCGTCGCCGTCGCGCTGGAAAGCGCGTGGCGCGCGGGCAAGCACCCGGAGGTGATCGTCGCGGAATGCTTGCCGACGCTCGAGGGCCGTCGAATGGCGCGCCGTCTTTCGTACGCAGGGGTCTCGGTCAGCGTCTGCTACGACGCCGCGCTGCTCTCGGCGCTCGAGCGCGCCGATCGCGTGTGGCTCGGCACCGAATCGATCGGCGCGGGTGCGTTCCTGGCGCGCGTCGGCACGCGCAGCCTGCTCGAGGAGGCGCAGCGACGAGAAGTCCCCGCGCAGCTGCTCGCGACCAGCGACAAGCTCATGCCCGCGGGCGAGCTCGCGCGACCGGCGTGGCCGGAGCGGGACACATGGCTCCTGTGGGACCAGGCGCCGGAGAACGTGCGGCTCGAGACGCAATGCTTCGAGCTCGCGCCGCTCGACCTCGTCGAGCACTTGATCACCGAAAGCGGACGCGAGTCGCCTGTGCGGCTCAGCCTGCGCGCGCTCCGAGCGACGCGCCCCGCGCCTTGCGGCCGCGCCGAGCGAGCGCCGGCTCGCATCTGATCGCAGCTGACAGCGAACGAACGGAATGAGCTCCACGGACCAAATCACACCACCGGCGGCCGGCGAAGTGACGCCTCGTTTCATCGAGCGCGAGATGAAGGAGTCGTACCTCACGTACGCGCTCTCGGTCATCCACGCGCGCGCGCTGCCGGACGTGCGCGACGGGTTGAAGCCCTCGCAGCGGCGCATCCTCGTCGCGATGAACGACCTGAACCTTTCGCCTCGAGCGAAGTTCAGGAAGTGCGCGAAGATCGCCGGTGACACGTCCGGCAACTACCACCCGCACGGCGAGGCGGTGATCTACCCGACGCTCGTGCGCATGGCGCAGGACTTCTCGCTGCGCTACCCGCTGATCTCGGGACAGGGCAACTTCGGTTCGATCGACGGCGATCCGCCCGCGGCGATGCGCTACACGGAAGCGCGCATGAGCGGCATCGCGGTCGAGATGATGGCCGATCTCGACAAGGAGACGGTCGACTTCGAGCCGAACTACGACGAGACGCGCATGCAGCCGTCCGTCTTGCCGGGGCGCTTCCCCAATCTCTTGTGCAACGGCTCGGACGGCATCGCCGTCGGCATGGCGACGAGCCTTCCGCCGCACAACTTGCGCGAGGTGTGCGCGGCGCTGCGCGCCGTGCTCGCCGAGCCGAAGATCGCGATCCAAGACCTGTGCGAGCTGATGAAGGGCCCCGACTTCCCGACGGGCGGCATCATCATGGGCCGCAGCGGGATCCTGCAGGCCTACGCGACCGGTCGCGGGCTCGTGCGCGTGCGCGCGCGCTACGCGGTCGAGGACACGCGCACCAAGCAGCAGATCGTCATCAGCGAGATTCCCTACCAGGTTCGCAAGACCGCGATCATCGAGAAGATCGTCGAGGTCGTGAAAGACGGCCGGATCACCGGCATCTCCGACGTGCGCGACGAGTCGGATCGCGAAGGTCTGCGCCTCGTCATCGAGCTGAAGAAGGGCGAAGACCCGCAGGTCATCGCCAACCAGCTCTTCCAGTACACGCCGCTGCAGCAGACGGTCAGCATCATCAACCTCGCGATCGACGAGCGGCAGCCGCGCACGCTCAACCTGCGCGCGCTCCTCGACAGCTACATCAAGCACCGCCGCAACGTCATCCGCCGGCGCACGCAGTTCCTCTTGCGTCGCGCCGAAGAGCGCAAGCACATCGTCGAAGGCCTGCGGATCGCCGTCGGCAACATCGACGAGGTCGTGCGCATCATCCGCGCGAGCTCGAACCGCGACGACGCGAAGGACAAGCTCTCGGCGGCGTTCGGGCTGTCGCCGCGCCAGTCCCAGGCGATCGTCGACATGCGCCTGGGCAGCTTGACCGGACTCGAGCGCGAGAAGCTCGAGGAGGAATACCAAGCGCTCGTCGCCGAGATCGCGGACCTGAACGACATCCTCGCAAAGGACGAGCGCGTGACCGCGATCATCCGCGCCGACCTCGACGAGATGGAGCAGAAGTACGGCGACGACCGCCGCACGGAGATCTCCGAGACCGAGGTCGACACGAGCTTCGACATCGAGGAGCTCATCACCGAGGAGATGATGGTCGTCACGGTTTCGCAGGACGGCTACATCAAGCGCGTGCCGCTGGACGTGTACCGCGCGCAGGGCCGCGGCGGGCGCGGCATCCGCGGCTCGGAGGCGAAGGAAGGCGACGTGCTGAAGAGCCTGTTCGCCGCCGTGACGCACGACAACCTCCTGTGCTTCTCGAACCGCGGGCAGGTGTACTGGCTCAAGGTCTACCACCTGCCGGAAGCGTCGCGCACGTCGAAGGGCCGCGCGATCCGCAACCTCCTGCCGCTCGTGGAGGGCGAGGACATCACGAACGTGCTCCGCGTGCCGGCGTTCGACGCGGAGAGCTCGGTGTTCTTCGCGACGCGCGGCGGCACGGTCAAGAAGACGAGCCTCGAGGCGTACTCGCGTCCGAAGAAGGGCGGCATCCGCGCGATCTTGCTCGACGAAGGCGACTCGGTCGTGGGCGTCGGGCTCGCGAAGCCGGGCGACACGATCGTCTTGTGCACGCGCAACGGGCAGTCGATCCGCTTCGACGAGAGCGCGGCGCGCCGCATGGGCCGCACGTCGCGCGGCGTGCGCGGCATCCGCCTGCGCGCCGAGGACGAGGTGGTCGGCATGGTCGTCGCGGATCCCAGCGCGGCCCTGATCACCGGCACGGAAGCCGGCTACGGCAAGCGCACGCCGATCGCGGACTACCCGATCCAAGGCCGCGGCGGCCAGGGCGTGATCAACATCCGCACCGAGGGCGCACCCGCGCCGCCAGTTCCCTCGCCGGCGGGCTGGGCAACCCCGGGACGAT
>CAZQHA010000112.1:0-11077 GCA_964592795.1 uncultured Planctomycetaceae bacterium
CGTCTACGCGGCGGAGATGGTCATCGATTTCGAAGCCACTCCGGCGACCGGGCAGCTCAACACGCTCTGGTTCTGGCGGACGCCTTGGGCTGTCGCGAAGCTCGGTACGACGCCCAACCACGGCCCCTTCTCGTGCCACACGATGGAGCGGCACAACCCATTGATCTGGAACGTGGTGGCTGACGGCGCTGCTGACGATACCAACGAGGTGGTGGTCGTAGGATTGGCAAATGACGGAAGCAACGACGGCAAGAAGCAACTCTTCGTCCTCCGTACCAACCCCTCAGGCGGAGTCGACGTGGTCGCCACTTCACAGGTGCTCTCTCCGAACGACCAGAGCAATCAGATCAAGCGCGGCCCGGGGATCTGCCGCGTGCGCAACACGGCTTTTCCACGAGACATCGTCCTCACGGAACACGGCGACGGGCATCTGTTCGTTTGGAGTCACGAATCGGGCCAGTTCTTGACGCACAAGTACACCGGAGATCCTTGCACGAACCCGAACATCCTCGCCGGAACGCACGACTACAACTGGCTCGACATCGACGGCGACGGTTTCGATGAGTTCTTCCTGAACGGGTTGATCGACTACGTCGATGCCGACGCTTCCGGCAATCCCGTGCCGACGAACACTTCGAATCCGAGTGTCGGGACCGTGCGCTGGCAGCTCATGGACGATCAAGCGGCGAACAACTGCTTCGGCGCGCACTGCGACAACATCTTCGTGGCGGATTGGGACCCGACTCGACCAGGGTTGGAGTTGTACGCGGTGACGGAGGGGCAGGGTTCGGGCCCGCTTTGGTACCAGGAGGTGAAGAACGGAACCGACATCCCGCACAACGGTCCGTATGACACGCTGTGGGACGCCGACACGGGCCAGTTGCTGTACGAGTGGACGAACGCGCCCGCGCAGGACGGCCAGAACATCTTCGGCGGGAACTGGACGACGACCTACGACGGCATCGAAGCCATCATTTCGCCCAAGGATCTCGCGTCGCAGTTCCAAGTCATTCCTCCCGGACAGACGTTGATGACCGGCAGCTATGTGACGGTGACGCGAGTGACACCGTTCACCGCCGACGAAGAGTTCAAGCTGCTGACGATCGACGGCGCGATCTACGACGACGGCATCCCGGGGACCGAGGACCTTAGCCCGTACGAGCCCCCCGCGAATGCGTTGCGCGTGAGGTCCGGCGGCCCGTGGCGGCGCATGTTCGCGATGGACTGGAACGGCGACTACGCCACCGACGAAGTGCTCCACCACCCCGTCGACGGCGGCAACGTGATCGTATTCCGCCTCGGCGAGAAGGGTGACTGGGGCGCAGGTCCGATGCCGCCAGGCCTTCCCACTCAGGCGCAAGTCGAATCCACGACGGCGCCCATTCAAGGCGAAGGCGATGACACGTGTGCGGGCGTCGGCTGGTGGTACTTCTACTCGCAGGGCGAATGCGGCGAACAGAACTCTTGGCACTGGAGCAACGGCGGCCCCGGTCGCGGCACGCATTACTTTCAAAAGTTGAAGGAGGTCTTCCCGAACACCGGGCAATCGGGTGCCGTCGTGGCGCGCGCGTACGACGTCGGCGGCTTCGATCACCGCGAGGAGATCATCGCGATCTCGCCGACACCCACGGCGACCGTGCACGTTTACTTCAACAGCGATCCGCTGCCGACAGGAGTTGTAGAGCGTCCATCGCCGCAAGGCTCTCTCGCCTACCGCGCGTACCGTCAATGGCGAACGGACGCGGTGATGCCGTTCAACTTCCAGGAGCAGGCCGTCGCGATCAGGCGATTTGGAATTCGTCCGACGAACTCGAGCCTGCCCGAGCGCGTCATCGGCATCGACCACACCGAAACGGTCCAGTTCGAAGCCTTCGTCGAGTTCGACGACGGGTCCGAGATCGACGTCTCGAGCCTCGTCACCTGGCACAAGGACGTCGACGTCGGGGCGCACTTCACGATGTCGGGCGGCCTCGTCACGCCGACGTCGAGCTCGACGGTCAGCGGGCGATTCCACGCTCAAATGACCCTCGAAGGGAAGCTGCGCCGGAGCGAGCCGAGCTACGTGTACGTCTCCGATTCGATCAAGCCCGCGATCTTGCGCGCCGGCTTCAAGGAGTCGTGGATCGTCGACGACGCATCCTTGGATGACCGGCCCTTGCACTTCGAAGCCTGGGTGGCGCAGCGCGACAATCAAGCGCCTTCGGTGTACGCGCTGAACCTCAACGGCTCCAAGTGGCAGAACATCGTCCTGTTCGACAACGGATTGAACGGCGACGAGCTCGCCGGCGACGGAATCTACACGAAGCGTATCTCGAGCCAATCCGGACTCAGCCTGGGTGACAATCTGCGGGCGTTGCGAGCGATCCAACCGCCATTCGAGAACTTCACGATGCCGGGTTTCCCGCCGATCGGGCAGGCGCACTCGACGCCCTGGCCGTATCTGTCGATCAACGCGAACGAGAACCCTGCGTGGCCGAATCCGGCGTCACCGCCGTTGCCCTGGCCGACCGACGATGCGGAGAGATACGAAGCTCCGCGCCTCCGTTCGATCGGCTTTCGTGGTTGGGGCGTCGCCGACGAGATGGTCTTGGAAGTCGAGGTCATCTCGTCGCCACTCCATCCGAATGCGACGATCTCCGTCTACGCCGATGTGCAGATTCCAAACCTCACCACGCCGGTCACGAATCCAGTAACTCTGGTCCACCGCGGCGGCGGCATCTATTCGAAGAAGATCTCCACCGCGGGCGCGACGCCCGGACTTTATGTCGTGCACGTCGGAGCGGTGGCCGTGGATCCGGCTTCGTTCGGCGGAGGTGTCTACCTCAGCGACTTCTATCCCAAGATTCGCCTGCACGACGCTCCGAGCTGGGATGTCGACGAGCCGCCGGATCTGCCGGGGTGGGATTGGGAGCCTTCACGCTGGTAGACGGTCGAGCCGCGCTGAGTACGCGGTGCGGGCTCGTCCCGTGCCGCGTACTCGATTCGCACAATTGCGCTTGGGTGATTACGACTCCGCCTGCGTGATTGCACGTCGGATCCGCGACGGGGATCCGAACAGCACCCCACCCGCTGCCCCATAGTCGCGCGCGATGTCACTCGCACTCCGGATCTCGGAGCGTGCAACCGGTAGCATCTCGCCGTGGAGTCGGCTCGCTCGCATCTCGTCGTCACCGTCCACGGAATCCGGACCTTCGGACACTGGCAGGAGCGTCTCGAAGCGCTCGTGCGCGAGCGCGAGCCGGGAGCGCGCGTCCACCACTACAAGTACGGCTACTTCTCGTGCATCGCGTTCATGATCCCGCCGCTGCGCTGGCTGGTGACGCGCGGCTTCCGGCGCGCGCTCGTCGCCACGTGCGCGTCCGGCTCGTGGGACCGCATCGATCTCGTCGCGCACAGCTTCGGCACGCACATCGTCGCCTGGGCTCTGCACGGACTGCCGCGAGCACGGCGGCCGAAGATCCACACGCTGATCCTGGCCGGCAGCGTGCTGAAGCCGAGCTTCCCCTGGGAGGAGCTGACCGAGGATGCCGTCGGCCGCGTCGTCAACGACTGCGGCACGAAGGACGGTGTGCTCGTCCTGAACCAAGCGGTCGTGCTGTTCACCGGCATGGCCGGTCGCGTCGGCTTCGCCGGCATGAACCACGACCGCTTCCGCAATCGCTTCTTCGCGCACGGGCACAGCGACTACTTCGTCCGCGGCGGCAAGCCGAGCGACGAGTTCATGCGCGAGTGGTGGGTCCCGGCGCTGTGCGGGGACGGACCGACGTCCCTGCCGCCGGATCCCCGCGGCGCGTCCCCGGTGCAAGGGATCGCGGCGTTCCTGTTCAACAATCTCGAGCCGATCAAGGTCGCGCTCGTCGTCGCACCGTTCGCCGTGCTCGCGATCGTCTATTTCTCGCTCTTTCGCCAAGCGAATGCACAGCGCGAGGAGGCGCGCCGGCGGCTCGTCGAGCTCCAAGTCACTCAGGCGGAGTCGCTCAGCGACGAAGGAGATCTCGCCTCCGCGCTCGTGTGGTACTGCGAAGCGCTCCGTTCGGTGCAAGGCGGAGACGAGCTCGAACAGCGCGTGCGCGTCGGCACCACGCTGCGACAGCTTCCGAGACTCTCGCAGGTCCTGTTCCGTGACGACCTGCAATTCTCGCGCGCGGCGTTCAGCCCGGACGGGTCCCAGGTCGCGCTCACCGGCGGCTCCCAACCGCTGGTGTGGAACCTC
Source organism: uncultured Planctomycetaceae bacterium (assembly GCA_964592795.1). Taxonomy (GTDB): domain Bacteria; phylum Planctomycetota; class UBA1135; order UBA1135; genus JANLUN01. The sequence goes on from CAZQHA010000112.1 coordinate 4,214, forward strand.
GAGAACGGGACGGTCACGGATCTCGTCCCGCACGACAACTCGGTGAACGCCGTCGCGTTCAGTCCGGACGGCGCATGGATCGCCACCGCCGGCAGCGATCGCACCGCCAGGGTGTTCGACGCGCGGAACGGCGCGCCGGTCACGCCGCCGATGCGGCACGACGCGCAATTGATGCTCGTGCTCTTTCGCGCCGACGGGAAGCGGTTGTTGACGGTCGGACGCTCGGGATCGGATCGTCGCTACGAGACGAGGCTGTGGGACGTCCCGACCGGCGCGAGCGTCGGCTCCGCGATGAAGCACGCCCGAGACATCGGCGACGCGGCCTTCAGTCCCGCCGGCGAGCGCGTGGCCACGATCAGCGAGGACGGGACGACACGGATCTGGAGCGCGGAGACCGGCGAGCCGACGGGCGTCACGATCGCGAGCGACGACGCGCGGAACTCGAGTCGCAGTCCATTGCGCGTCGAGTTCAGCTCCGACGGCGCGCGCTTGCTCACGTCGAGCGGCGCGACGCTCCAGGTATGGGATCCGAGCACGGGCTCGTTGCTGGGCGGTCCGTGGGAGATGGGAACGTGCGCCGACGCGAGGTTCGTCGACGTCGACTCGGTCCTCGCGGTCGACGAAGACGGAGCCGTTCAGGTTTGGAGAGTCGGCGCGCGCGACGCGGTCCGCGGGAAGCGGTCGCTTGGAGTGTCGGCGGGATTGTTGGCGATCGCCGTTCCGCGCGGCTCGACTCCGGTCGTGGCCCTCGGCTCGGGCGACGGAACCGCGCGCGTGTTCGACGTGAGATCCACACGCGCGCTGACTCCTCCGCTGCGGCACACGGGAGCGGTCAGGCGCCTCCATCTGAGCGCCGATGGCCGACGACTGATGACGATCGACGTCACGGACGTCGCTCGCGTCTTCGATCTGTCCGCGCCTCCGGGACTCGTTCTCGATCATTCGGATCCGTTCGACGCGCCGTTCATCTGGCAGGTGAGCTTCGACCCCAGCGGCGAGCGCCTGCTCTCGGTCGCGCGCGACTTCAACACGGCGCGCCTGTGGGACGCCGCGACCGGAGTTTCTCTGCTCGAGCTCCGACACGACGACGCGATCGAGTGCGCGCGCTTCTCGCCCGATGGCGAGCGCGTGGTCACCGCGAGCAAGGACCGGACGGCGCGGATCTGGAGTTCGCGCAGCGGCGCAGCGCTGGGCGCAGCGTTCGAGCACGACAGCACCGTGAAGGTGGTGAGCTTCAGCGGCGACGGCGCCCGGCTCGCCACGGGGTGCGAGAACGGAATCGCGCACGTGTGGAGTGTGACGGATTCGAGCCGGTCCTGTCCTCCGATCGAGCACTCTCCTGGTGATCCGATCATCGCCGTGTCATTCACCGCCGACGGCCGGCGCGTCTTGGTGACCGGCGGGGTGTCGGCGAAGCTCTACGACGTCCGCACCGGAGAGCGCGTCACCTCGGGTCCGCGGCAGAACGAATCCGGCGTGTCCGCGAGCGCGCTCAGCCCCGACGGCCTCCGCATCGCGACGGGTGGTGGCGACGGCGTCGCGTGCATCTGGGACGCGTCGACGGGCGAGCCGGTCACTCCGGAGCTCGTCCACTCGGCCGGCCTGAAGTACGCGAACTTCCCCCAGAAGGTGAACCACGTGGCGTTCAGCGCGGACGCGACGCGGCTCGCGACGACGAGCTCCGACTCGACGACGCGCATCTGGGATGCGGTGACCGGCGTTCCGCTCGCGTCCCCCATCGACGGTGCGAATTCTCACTCGGCGTTCAGTCCGGGCGGGCGTTGGATCGCGACCGCGGACTCGAGCGGGCTCGTCCGCCTTTGGGACGCACGTACGGGCGCCGCGATCTCTCCGCCGTGGATGCACGAGTCGAGCGCGACGCAAGTCGCGTTCGATCCCGCGGGCGCGCGCCTCGCGAGCGCCGGTTTGGACGGCACCGTTCGCGTGTGGAGCCTGCTTCCCGACGAACGTCACCCGGATGCGCTCCGACTGCTCGCGGAGGTGCTGGCGTGTCGGCGCATCGACGAAATGGGCGGGCTCGTCGAGCTCACGCCCGAAGAGCTTCGCGATCGGTGGACGTCGCTGAAGGCTCCGGCGCAGCGCTAGCGGACGCGCCGATCAGATCCAGCCGCTGCCCAGGCCGACCGCGAGCACGAGCAGCATCACCGCGACGCCGATCTCGATCGACCGCAGCGTCACCTTCTCGATCAGACGACTGCCGAGCAGCGCTCCGGCGAACGCCGCGCACGCCGCGGCGCCGAGCAACCCGCCGTTCTCGGCGATCGTGCCCGCGAAGAAGCGCTCGGAGTACACGGCGAGGCGCGAGAGATCGACGAGCGCGGCGATCACGACGCCGGTCGCAATGAACTCGGTCTTGCCGAGCCCGGCCCGGATCAGGAACGCGCTGCGCAGAGCGCCTTGGTGTCCCGACAGACCTCCGAAGAATCCGGTCAGCAGGCCGCCGACGGGCAGATACTTCGCCGGGATCGACAGCCGTTTGCTTCCCGGCCAGAGCTCGAGCGCGGCGAACGCGATCATCAGGAGCGCGATGACGAGCGCCACCGGTCGCACCTCGTGCACTCGCTCGCCGATCGTGTACCGGAGGATCGGAGGTTGCCCCACGAGCCACGACAAGAGCGCCGCGCCCGCGAACGCGGCCACGATCGCCGGGATGCCGAATCGAACGGCGACCGCAACGTTCGCGTGGCGGCCGACGAGCGCCAGCTTGAACAGGCTGTTCAGCAGATGCACGACGGCAGTGAGCGCGACCGCGGCTTCCGGCGGAAAGAAAACCGTGAACGCCGGGAGCAGGAGCGTGCCGAGCCCGAACCCGCTGAAGAATGTCAGCAGAGATGCGACGAAGGCGACGCTGCAGACGACGGCGTACGGCGCGAGCTCCATCCCGTGGCGGCCTGACGGCGCGAGGCGAGAGTACTCGATCGACGATCGTACGTCTCAGAGCTTCAAGCGGCGCACAAGACGACGAAGCGATTCCGCCGACTGCTGCGCGGGAATACCGCGGCGACCTGAGAGCCGCTGAGCGCAGCAGCCGGCGGTTAAGTTAGGAAGAGAAGAAGCAGAGAAGAGAAGAGAAGCGAAGAGAAGACATGTCTTCTCTTCTGGTTAACCGCCGGCTGCGTTGCTCAGGGACGTGCAGCTTGCCTTTGTATTGCCGCAACGCAGTCGGCGGAATCTTCGCGTCCGGGACTCCCCGGCCCGCGCATGGGGCGTCACCGAGGGTCTTCGGACCCCGACCGCGCCCGCTGCGACGGAGCCGTGAACAAGTTCAGGCTCGACAGCTTCTTGGCGAGCAAGACGTCGATCGTGTCGAGGTTCGACTGCGCTCGCCCGATGACGATGTAAGCCTCCTCGCGCAGCCACACGAGCTCCGCGATGCCCATCGCTTCCTGCGGCGTCTTCAACTCCGCGTCTCCAACGTCCGGGGAACTCATTGCGCCCGAGTTCTAATCGGCGCGGCGCGCGTTCACAACTCGGGCGAGTCCCTAGGGAGAGAGACGGAAGTACCTATGGAACTCTCTCGGATTGCGCCCGGAGAACGGAGCAGACCCTGCGGTAGGGTGGTCCCCACCGCAGGGTCCTCTTGATCGTCGAGCGAAGCGAACCGCCGCTTCGCGCCGACCTGCGAACCTTACGGCCAGAAGATCTGGTACGCGTTCGACCAGTTGGAGGTCGCCGGCGTGCAGAAGTTCGGCGGGTTCACGCTGCGGTAGAAGAGCTGGTAGTACGCGGTCTGGCCGTTCGGTTGCGCCGTCTGCGTCTTCACGGGCGTCGTCTGCACCGTGTTCGGATACGTCCAGTGACCGAGCGCCGCACCGTTCGTGCTGCCGTTGTGACCGCCGAAGCGGATCAGCTGGCCGTCGGCGCAGCGGAGACCGTCGGCGTTCGCGACGCCGTTCGGCAGCTGGCCGTTGCCCTTCACCATCAGCGCGAACGACACGAAGTTCGGGTTCGGGCTCGCGCTGACGAGGACGTCGAACGCGATCGTTCCCGGAGCGGGCGTCGTCGAGCCCGAGGCCGTCAGCAGCGCGCCGTCGAGGTTGAAGCCGTTCGCGCAGCCGTGCTCGGGAGCCGACGGCGGGTTCGGGACCGTCTGCGGCGCGACGCACGGGCACGGCGTGATCTTGCCGTCGCCGAAGCAGAACGAGAGACCCGGGCCGCAGCCGACGACCATTCCGTACGCCGAAGCCGCGGTCCAACCGCAGATCCAGGCCTGCGCGCCGGGCGCGAACGCGCCGCGGTACTTCGCCGGCTGGAAGAAGCCGTTGTTGGTCGGCGCCGCGGCGACGCTGGTCAGCGCTTGGTTCTTCGGGCGCGGGTCGAGCGTCGCGACGCGCGCGACGTTGAGTCCGGCCTGAGCGACGCCCGGAGCGCGGGTCAGCGATTGGATCGGCGCATCCGCGTCCAGGATGCTCGCGATCTGCACGTTGTTGTTCGCCGGATCGAACACGCCGCGCGCGTTCGCTTCCGTGTACGCGCTCGTGTGCTGATTGCGGAAGAACACGCTGTCGGTGATCTCGGCCAGGCGTCCACCGGCCTTCTGAGCGCCGTAGAAGCCCACGATCGGCGGGTTCGGATCGCTCGGCGGGTACGGCGGAACCGCGCCGACCGGGGTGGTCCACGTCGCCGCCCAGCTCAAGCTGCCGTTGGCGCCGTAGCCCGAGTCCGCCAGCGGAACGTCACCGTCGGAGTTGTCGAAGCTGACGACGCGCTCGCCGATGTCCATGAAGACGCAGTTGCGGTACTGCACGCGAGCGTTCGCACGCCACGCGGTGCCGTGGTCGCCGCCGCTCGAGTTGTTGACGGGGTCGACCGTGTTGGGCATCCCGATCGCGGTGTAGTTGTAGATCGTGGTCGTCGTGACCGGCTGCCACCACGAGTCTTCCGCGCCGTCGGTCTCGAACAGGTTGTCGCCGCAGCCGCTGCCTTGCCAGTTCGCGCCGGCCTTCAGGCTGTAGCCTTGGACGAGCAGGCCGAACTGCGCCTTGCCGCGCCAGCCCTGATCGAGGTCGAGGCTGTCGTCGCCGATGTTCCAGATATTGAGGTGCTTCAGGTTGACGGTTCCACCCCACACTTCGACGCCGTCGTCGATGTTGCACATGATGTCGATGTACTCGACTTCGGTCTCGCGGCCGATGCCGCCGAGCGAGAGGCCGTTGAGCTCGACACCGCTGCCGACCACTCGGCCGCCGTAGCGCAGCGAGAGGTAGCGGACGCTGCCGCGGTCGTCGTCATCGTTGCCGCCGCCGTAACGATCGGTCGCCGGACCGTTCGTCAGACCCTCCATGTCGGCCACGTTGCTGGCCGCCGGGATCGGGCTGTTGCCGAGAGCGGGCGCGTTCTCGGAGATGTACGCGTTGCCCAAGAGCGTGAGGTTGCCCCACTCGAGCGCGGACTGACGGTACGCGCCGGTGCGCGGATCGCCCGGGATCTGGGCCGCGCCGACGCCGACCGTTCCCGTCCACGTCGCGACGTCGTCCGTCGACGTCATGATGACGGGCTTGTCTTGTTCGCCATTCACGAAGATCTGCGCGTCGCGGCAAATCGCGAGACTGCCCAGATCCGCGGGAAGGCTCGCGACGATGACGCCGGGTTCGATCGTGAGCGTCGCGCCGCCCGTGAAGTAGACCTGACCCTTGAGGCGGTACGGGGAGCCCGCGAGGGTCCAGGTCTCGGATACGTTGTGAATGCCCGCGGGCACGTTCGTTTGCCCGAAGGCGGTGCCGGCGAGAGCGACGCCGAGCACCGGGATCCATGTCCGTCGATTGATGAGATTTCGCACTGATGTGTCTCCTGAGCCAGGATGCTTTTTCACGCGACTCCGAGGTGACGTTCGCCCTCGGTCCAGCCTCGTGAGAAGGCGGCAAGTTAGGCGTGACGTATGAGTCGCACGTGAAGACCGCGCGCATCTCGTGAGAACTCCTCGCGGGCTTCGTGTGAAGACGAGGCGAGGCGCGAGTTGCTGCCGCGCGATCAGCGCCTGGTCTTGGCGATGCGCTCGACCGACTCCAGGTAGCGCGCGACGTCCTCGCGCGGCTTCACTTCCTGAGCGCGACGCAGGAGGGGCATCGCGTCCGCGTACCGTCCCAGACCCACGAGTACTTGCGCGTGGTAGACCTTCGCCTTGGCTTCGAAATCCCCCACGCTCGCGGCGCGCTCGTAGAACAACATCGCGCGGTCGGGCTCGTTCTGCTTGGCGTAGTGCTGGCCGAGCAGGCACAGCGCCTCGCCGTCGAGCGGATCGAGCTTGACGATCTCCTCGAGCACCGCCGCGGTCTCTTCGCTGCCCGCACCCTCAGCCATCGCGAGCCGCGCGTCGATCTTCAGCAACTTGCGCCGGTCCGCGTCCGCCATCTGCTGCTCCCAAGTCTCGTGGATCGCCGCGCTGACTCGCCGCGCCTGCGCGATCGCGCCGCGCGCGAGGAGGATCTCCGCGCAGCGCAGCGGCCGCGCCAGCGGTTGATGAACGCCGAGTGCGATCGCGCGCTGGTACGCCCGTACGGCGAGGTCCATCAGGTTCTCGTTGACGTAGATGTCGCCGAGCAAGTACAGGCTCTCGACCGTGCTCTTGCCGAGGAGATCGAGCACTTCGAGGTTCTCGGCGGCCTTCAGCGGCTCTTCCATGCCGAGGTACGTCTCCGCTTGGAGCTGCCAGAACTGCGCCTTGTCCGGATAGCGTTCGATCAGAACGTCTAGCAGCGTCGCGGCGTCCTCGTACTTCTGCTGGCGGTACGCACACTGCACGAGTCGGAAGCGCCACTCGGCGCTGTCTGGCTGCAGGAGGAGTGCGTTGCGGATCGACACCTCGGCGTCTTGGTAGTCCTGCTTCGACGGGTACGCGACGCC
>CAZQHA010000113.1:0-10982 GCA_964592795.1 uncultured Planctomycetaceae bacterium
TCAACTACACGATCCGCAACAGTCTGGGTTGCACGACACCTGGAACGGTGACGGTGACGGTGAACCCACGGCCTGTGACGGGTCCGGACACGGCGACGATGTGTCAGGGTGACGGTCCGATCGACATCAACGTCCTCGGGAACGACAACCCCGGCGCGGGCGCGACGTTCGTGTGCAGCAGCCTGACGGCGACGACGGCCTGCGGTACGGCGGTGCCGACGAACTGCACGGGTCCTGGCCCGAACTGCACGGGCTGCGTGATCCGCTACACGTTGCCGAACGCGAGCTTCACGGGCCAGTGCACGATCAACTACACGATCCGCAACAGTCTGGGTTGCACGACACCTGGAACGGTGACGGTAACCGTGAACCCGCTCCCGACTGCGCAACCGGACTCGGTGCAGATGTGCTGGGACAACTCGCCGCCGGTGCAACCGCTCGATATCAACGTGCTCGCCAACGATACGGCGCCCCCCGGCGCGTTCCTTGATTGCAACAGCTTGATCATCACGGTCCCCCCGGGGCCGTGTGGTGCTGCAGTGGTGACAGGCTGCACGGGAGACGGCCCCGACTGCACGGGATGCTTCATCCGCTTCACCCCTGCGGTTGGTTTCACTGGTCTGTGCACGTTCCAGTACCGCATCAGCGACAACCGCGGCTGTAGCGCGTCTGCGCAAGTGTCCGTCCGAGTATGCGCGCCGATCGCGGCACCGGATACTGCGCAGGTCTGTCAGCTCCAGACGGTGGCGATCAACGTGCTCGGCAACGACTCCGGGCAGGAGTCGTGCTCGCCGATCGACTGCGGCAGCATCACGATCATCGATCCGCCGGAATTCGGCACCGCCGTGCCAAACTCAAGCTGCAGCGGCAACGCGCCGTGCGGCGGCTGTCAAGTCGTCTACAGCAACAACGATCCCGATCACATCGGGCCGGATACGTTCCGGTACACGGTGAGGGATCGATCAGGGTGCGTGTCGGCACCGGCGACAGTGACGGTCACGGTGAAGCCCGCGCCGCGCGTGCTCGACCGCAAAGTGGTCAAGGATCCGTTCAGCAACGCGCCGATCGCGAACATCCCCGTGCTCGACGGCGCGACGCCCGGCGAGGGATGCACGATCGTCAACGCGACGCTCACGATCGTGACTCCGCCCTCGTTCGGTCAAGCCGTCGTGAACCCGAACGGCACCATCACGTACACACCCGCGCAGAACTTCCCGGAGGAAGACACGTTCTGCTTCCGCGTGCAGAACAGTTGCGGCTGCGCGGACGAAGGCTGCGTCGAGATCAACGAGCCGCCGAATCCGTGCATCGAGCGCAATCGGCGCCAATGCGCGAGCTTGCTCCTCTATCCCGAGTTCAGCACGCGGCCGGGCGAGCAGACGATCTACACGATCACGGATGCGTGCTGCACCTCGCAGGGCACGTACGTCGAGTTCATCTTCATCAAGGAAGACACGTGCCTCGAAGAGAACCGCACGTTCTTCCTGACGCCCTGCGACACGCTCACGTTCCTGACGAACACCAGCGTCTCTGCGAATCAGCGCGGATACGCGTACGCGTTCGCCAAGTCCGGACCGAGCCCGGGAGCGGCGCCGACGGTCTTCAACCACCTCATCGGCGACCAGCTCTATCTCAGCGGCATGCTGCAGCTGCAATACGCGATCAACGCGGTGTCGTTCAAGGGCCTGGGCCTGGAAGGGTCGCTGAACGACGAAGACAACGACGGAGTGCGCGATCTCGACGGCGTGATCGAGTACGAAGAAGCACCGGACATGCTCCTGATCCCGCGCTTCCTGGGTGAGACCGACGAGTTCCACTCGGAGCTGATCCTGGTGGCGATGTCCGGTGGAACGGCGTTCAAGGCGAACGGCGGAACCGAAATCGGCATCCGGATGTTCGACGACAACGAGCACCTGTTCTCGATCGGCTACGAGTTCTACTGCTGGGAGAAGCCGCGCTTGCTCGACATCAGCAACGCGTTCTCGCAAACCTTCCTGCACAACGCGCTCGGGCCCATCGACGATCCGGACGAGGTCTTCGGCTGGCCGGGCCGTGAGTCGGGCTGGTTCACCGTCGACGGACTGTTCGCGCACTCGACCGCCGAGACGATCGAGAATCCGGCGGTCTACGCGGTCCTCGTCGAGCGCTGGAACGGCCGTTCCGCGGCGGAGTTGCCGTTCGAGTTCTGCTCGCAGACGAACGGCGATCTCTTGCCGAACAGCGTGTACGGCGATCCGCAGCTCGGATTCCCGTCGGGGCTTCCCGACGACAACCAATAGGGACGGCGAGCGCCTCCGGTCGATCGCCGCGGTCCGGCTGCGCGACGCGGACCGAGCGCATGGCGGGGCCCTCGATCCGTCGTAATCGCTCGCGGGACGCGCCCCACGCCGCCGGAGCTCCCGAACGGCGAGCGGATGGATTTGGAGTACAGATGCGTCGTTTGCGGCGCCGATGGAGTTTGTCAAGTTTGACACTCCACCAGGCCCGTCCCTCCGCGACCGACCATTCCATGGCCAAGACACACAAGAAGCGTTCGAACGCATCCCCAGCTCCCGCCGAAGTCGACGACGAGGGAGTCCGCGGAACTACGGGCATGCGGCCCGACGAGATGCCTGCCGACGTCCTCGAATTCATCACTGCTGTGGATGATTACAAGCGCATCCACCGCCGCCCGTTCCCGACGTGGAGCGAAGTCCTCGAAATCCTGAAGGGGCTCGGATATTCCCGTAGTCGGTAGTCCCCGCGCCGACGGGCGCCGGGCGGGCGATGACAAGCGAGTTCCGCGTCGCGACCGTCACCCATTGCTTCGCGCGAAATGCGCGTTCGAATAGAGTCGTCTCGGCGCCGAAAAGCGAGCGGGCTACCGACAACTTTTCGCCAGAAGAAGTCTTGTCCAAATTTCGAACCATCGGAAGAATGTGCCGCAGACAAGTCGCCGTTAGTCCATAAGAACCCCCAGTTGGGCAGGAACCCGCAGGGGAGGTGCCCGCGTCGAAGTGTCAGCGCAGTGTGAGGAAAAAATTATGATCGGATGGGTCGAAGTGCGCCGAGCGCTGGGGTGTGTCGTCGCCATTGCAACGATGGTTTCCAGTGACGCGCTCGGACAAGGTTCCGTGTTCGGCGGAGCCGTCCACGGTGGAACGCTCGCGGTGCTGGAACAACCCTCAGGTAGCGTTTCGAGTACGTCGTCGGCGACGCACGTGTGGACGCATTCCACGGGGGCGGATGCGTGGATCGGCACGAACGTCGCGATCGGTGACGACGGTCGACACGTGTTGAGCCAGTTCCAAGGACTCAAAGGCGCGACGCGCCTGTTCCGCACGGAAGACTCCAATCCTCCGACCCCGATGTGGCAGGCGAGCGCGCCGTATCTCGCGATGTCGGCCAAGGTCGATGCGGCGGATCGAGCCGACGTCCTCGCCACCTTCCACTTCGCGCAGGACTCAGCGTCCGCAGCGCGCGTACCTCAGCTCACATTATACGCCTCGAACAGTGGATCACCGCTCTGGAAGTACTCGTTCCCGTTCTCCGTGACCATGCCGGCCAATGGCGTGCACGTGTCGGCGGACGGCGAGACGATCGTCGCCTGGGTGTTCGACTACGGCACGCTCACCACCGCGCTCGCCGTGTTCGGCCGCGCGACCAACGTTCCGCGGTTATTCGTGAATCTCGAGACGAGCGGTATTCCTTTCGCGGTCAGGCTTTCGAGCAGTGGGTCCACGCTTAGCATCGTCAGCAACATCAAGACAATTATCCTCGACGTCGCGAGTGGGGCTGTGGCATTCACGTCATACCACACGCAGTCCGTGGGGCTCGGACACGCGATCTCGCGTGACGGAAGCATGTTTGCTCGCGCATTGAGCAGTCGGACCGTGGCCTTGTTCCAGAAACAGGAAGCCATGTACCTGCCCTGGTTCTCGTACACGCTCGACGTCGACGCCTCATGCTCGAGCATCGCGTTCTCCGAAGACGGCTCGACACTTGCCCTGGGCTACAACTACGGCTACCCGTACCTGCAAGTTCGAACGGTCGTGCTCGACATTCGCACGCTGCCCGCACAGGTCGTGTTCGATCACAGCGTGATCGGCGGCGGAGCCTGGATCAACACGCTCGCGGATCTCGCGATCTCCGCGCGTGGAGAAACGGTGGCCGTCGGTCTCGCGGGCGATCAACAAGGAGCCGCTCGCGAAGTCCAGGTCTATTCGAAGGACGCGACCAGCGGGACGTGGAGCACGGCGCTGGAGTACGACCTGCCCGGTTCCGTGAACGACGTCGACGTCTCCAGCGACGGCACGCGGGTCGCGGTCGCTAGCAAGGCCGTGCACATGACGACGGGCGGCTCGGGCGGTCGAATCGATACGTTCAAGCTCACGCCGATCGCGCCGACGATGGATCTCACGTGGGACGGAACCCCGTCGCCCGGCAACACGGTGTACTTCCATCACACCGGTTTGACGCCCGGCCGTCCGGCTCAGCTGATGGTCTCGCCGGAGCTGGCGTCGCCACCGCTGTACTTCCCCGGCGTGGGCACGCTCTACATCCGCCGCGACCGGATCACGATCGAGGCGGTGGGCAACGCCGATTCGAACGGCGTGTTTCACTGCTCGGTGCTCGTCCCAGTCGACACGACGAAGGTCGGCCACACCTATTACGTGCAGTCGATGGGCCTTGAGCCACCCCAACTCAGCAACACCTGGCTGGCGATCACGATCCAGCCCTGATATGGAGGCCGCACCCCGTCGAGGCCCTCTCCTGAGTGCGTCGACGGTCGAGGGCGGTGAGGACCGTCGCACGAGCTTTTGCCGTAGCTTGGCGTTGCCCGTGTTCGAGTCGTTGTTGAGGCGAGAGGTTCAGTCCGTCCGGCTCGACGGTGCGTCAGTCTGATATTCGAGGGCAATCCCGCACGATCCTTGGTCCATCGCGAGGCCTTCAGTCTGAGATCGTGACAGGGGCATTCGCCCGGGTCGCACAGCTCTTACGAGGCTCAACCGCTCGCTCGTACCGACCCTCTCGGATCTTTGATCAGGCGACGAGGACCAGCGCTTCCCAGAGGAAGCCGAACAGCTCGAGGGCGACCGCGGTCTTCGCCTGATTGGATGCTTGCGTCGCGCGAGGCTCTTGTAGCGCAGCGACAGTCGCTGATCGGCTGCGCGAGCGAGCGCCATTACGTCTACGGGGACCTTTGCTCGTCGTGCTTCACGTGCGGATCCCAACCTGATCGGACGTGCCGTGTGCTGAGCCGCTTCGACGACGACGCGACTCAGTCGTGAGTTTCCAGAACGGGTGATGCCACCGCGCGCGTCTTTTCTCCCGATGAGTGCTCGGAGGGTGTCAGACCGCAGTAGCTCGCGACCTGTTCGGTCGAACGGAAGCGCCGCGGATCACCGAGATCGGCGATCACGAAGAGCGCAGTGGCATTTCCGACACCGCGGAACGCCCGCAGGGCTTGGACCTTTCTCTGCACGTCGGGGTCTTCGACACGTCGTCCGATGCGCTCGTCACGCATCTAGAGTGACGTGACGGGTTGATCGAGCTCCTTGCGCAAGAAATCGAGCGTAAGCTGGTCTTCTCCGAGCTTGAGCCTTCGCTCCGAGAGCCGGCGCATGTGCGCGACTGACCAGTTCCCTGTCTCGCGGTAGATTTCGCCACGCACCAGAACGAACTTCTGCAGCCGGTGCCGACCGCTCACGACATCCTCCTCGACGCCGAGCCGCGTGCGAACGAGCGAGCGCAACGTTTCGGTCTCCTTGGTCGGAGGCTGCACTGCAGTTAGCTGTCGACCGCGGAAGAACAGCGCCAGACGCTCGGCATTGAGTCGATCGGTCTTGCGGCGATCGCCAGGAAGAATGGGAATGCGGCTCGAAGCTGCGACCGTGCAGGCGATTCCCAAGGACGTGAGCTGACGGTACAGCACGAAGCCAAGACAGCCGTCCTCGTAGACGGCTTCGATCGGACCTCGCGACGAGAGTCAGTGAAAGTGCCGGCGCACCCTCGCGAGATCGTTGGCGAGCTCGCGAACGGGCTCGGGAGAAAGCGCAGGCTCTGGCAAGACGGCGATCGAGAGGCTCCTTGGTGGGCATCGATGCCAACAAAAAGACGGCTGATATCCTGTTTCACGGTTCGGTCTCCTCGAACATGACGTTACGACGTCGCACACCACGTGCACGGCCTGCCTCAGGTCTGCTAGATGTGGCGCTACTTGGCGAGAGCCAAGCAATCCACGAGTGCTGCGGGAGGCCAGGCCTCCATAGCGTCTGAGCGCGAGACGGCCGATGATCTGCTGGGTGACGCATGTGCGTCGCCCGGCTTCATTTGCCTAGAGCCGTCCCGCGCGCCGCAGCGTCTCCTCGACGCGCGCGATGCTCGGTCTCGAGATCAGCCCGGCCTCGGTGACGATCCCGGTGACGAAGCGCGCCGGCGTCACGTCGAACGCCGGGTTGTACACGCGCACGCCGGACGGCGCGGTCTCTCGACCGAATCCGTGCGTGATCTCACGGGCCGAGCGCTCCTCGATCGGAATCGCCTCGCCGCTCGCCGCGCTCGGGTCGAAGGTCGAGAGGGGCGCGACCACGTAGAACGGGATCCCGTGCTCGGCGGCGAGCACGGCCACCCCGTACGTGCCGATCTTGTTGGCGACGTCACCGTTGCGCGCGATGCGATCCGCACCGACGAACACCGCGTCGATCCGACCCGAGCGCATCACGTGGCCGGCCATGCTGTCCGTGATCAACGTGACGTCGATCCCCGCGCGGCCGAGCTCCCACGCCGTGAGGCGCGCACCCTGAAGGAGCGGGCGAGTCTCGTCGGCGAACACCGCGACGCGCTTTCCGTCTCCGCGCGCACGGTAGATCGGGGCGAGCGCGGTGCCGATGCCCGCCGTCGCGAGCGCACCCGCGTTGCAGTGGGTGAGCACCGTCCAGCCATCGCGGATCAGGGCCGCTCCCACCTCACCGAGGCGCTCGCAGATCGCTCGGTCTTCCTCATATATGGCATTTGCCTCCGCGCACAGACCCGAGAGCAACGCATCGCCGCTCGCTCCGGCTCGCAGGTCGGCGTCGCAGCGCGACGTCATCCGATCGAGCGCCCAGAACAAGTTGACCGCCGTCGGCCGCGAAGTCGCGAGGCGCGCCGCGGTCTCGTGCGCGGCTCGTGCGACGCGCTCGGCGCTTTCGCCGCCGAGCGATTGCACGCCCAGCACGACACCGAACGCCGCCGCGACGCCGATCGCGGGTGCGCCGCGGACCGCCAGCCGGCGGATCGCATCGTGCATCTCGTCGACGGTGCGAACGTCGAGCTCGACCAGCTCGTTCGGAAGGAGCGTCTGGTCGATCAACCGCACGCAGCCCGGTCGTCCGCCTTCCCAGCGGATCGTCGCGACCGTCGGCAGCGGCTCCTTCACTTCCCGCGCTGCGCGCGGACCGCCGCGTCTTTCTTGAGCACCTTCTCGCGCTGCGAGCTCCGGAACCGCTGCACGCGCTCCGCGAGCTTCGGATCCGACAGCGCCAGGATGCGCGCGGCGAAGAGCGCCGCGTTGACCGGTCCTCCCGCGCCCACGCCGAACGTCGCGACCGGGACGCCGCCGGGCATCTGCACCGTGGAAAGCAGCGCGTCGAGACCTCCGAGAGGCGGGTTGTCCAGCGGAATTCCGATCACCGGCAGCGACGTGTGCGCGGCGACGACGCCCGCCAAGTGCGCAGCGCCGCCGGCCGCGCAGATGAAGAGGCGGACGCCATTGCCCGGCGCGGCGCTGACGAACTCGACGACGGCGTCGGGCGTGCGGTGCGCGGAGAGCACGCGCACTTCGGTGTCGATCTCGAGCTCGGTGAGCTGCTGGATGCACGGCTCGAGCCGCGCCAGGTCGGAATCCGACCCCATCATGATCGCGACCCTCATGCCGTCACCCCGACCGGCGCGCTGCCGGTGATCTTCTCGCAGATCTCGAGGTACCGTTCGCCGACGCGCTCGAGGATCTTCGGATCGAGCTCCGGCGGCGGATAGCTCTTGTTCCAAGGCAGCGTCTCGAGGTAATCCCGCAAGATCTGCTTGTCGTAGCTCGGCGGATTGACGCCCGGGATCCAACCCGCCTTGGGCCAGAACCGCGAGCTGTCCGGCGTCAGGGCCTCGTCGATGAGGATCAGCTTGCCGTCGAGGTGGCCGAACTCGAACTTCGTGTCGGCGAGCAGGATGCCGATCTTCTCGAGCACCTGCGTCCCGCGCGCGAACAGCGCCAGCGCCGCGCGCTCCGCCGCGTCGAACGTCGCGGCGCCGACCTTGTCGCGCGCTTCCGCGGGCGTCAGGGGCAGGTCGTGCGTGTCCTCCTTCGTCGTCGGCGTCAGGATCGGCTTGATCAGGCGCGATGCGAGCTTCAGGCCGTCCGGCAACGGGATTCCGCACACCGTTCGCTTGGCTTGGTACTCCTTGAGTCCCGAACCGGCGAGGTAGCCGCGGACGACCCATTCGACCGGAGTGGGCTTCGCGCGCTGGACGATCATGACGCGCCCTCGGAGGCGATCCTTCCAGCGGTTGTCGAGCCCGGGGAGCTCGTCGACCGACGTGCTGACGAGATGGTTGGCGATCACGTCGCGCGTGTGCTCGAACCAGTACGCGGAGATCGCGGTCAGGACGCGTCCCTTGTGAGGGATGCCCTCGCGCATCACGACGTCGAACGCCGACACGCGGTCGGTCGTCACGAAGAGCAGGTGTCGCGCGTCGAGCTCGTAGATGTCGCGCACCTTGCCCGAAGCGATGCGCGTGAGCCCGGGAACCCGCTCGTCGCGCCCTAGGAAGATGTTCTCTGTCGGCATGTGGTGTTGGAGCCGGCGTTCGCTCGGCCGCGGCGGATTATGGCAGCCTGGCGATACCGCTACAATGCGCGCGACGTCGCGTCCGACGTCGAGCGAAGCCGCGCGCGTGCCTGAAGAGACCCGAGGACCCGAGTCGTCGATCCGCGCACCGGTCGGCTTCCTCCCCGGCGCGCCGCTCGTCGGCACGCTCGCCGTGCCGGGATCGAAATCGCTGGCGCAGCGCGTGCTCGTGTGCGCGGCGCTCGCCGGCGGGTCGACCCGCATCGCGGGGCTGCCCGACGGTGACGACGTGCGAGCCGCGCTCGGGTGGGTCCGCGCGTCGGGCTGCGGTGTCGAGCGACACGGATCACGCGCCGTGACGGTAAGGGGACGACCGCCTGGGCCGGCGCGCGGGCTCGCACCGCGCGGGCCGGTCGCGGTGGGCGAGTCCGGAACCCTCGGTCGACTCGCGACCGCGGCGCTCGCGCTGTGCGGCGCGAGCGGTCGCACGGTCGAGATCACCGCCAGCGGATCGCTCCTGCGGCGCCGGAGCGCGGCGCTCTTCCGCGCGCTCCGCGACGCCGGCGTCGCGTGCGAACCGCTCGGGATCCAGGACGGCTGGCCGGTGCGCGTTTCTCCCGTCGGTCCGCCGTCGACCGTCTCGATCCACGAGCCCCGCTCCAGCCAAGAGGTGAGCGCGCTGCTCGTCGCGCTCGCCGCCTATCCCGACGAGATCCGAGTGCGCGTCGAGGGGACGATTCCGAGCCGGCCGTATCTCGAGATGACCGCCGGGGTGCTGCGTGACTTCGGCGCGCGCGTCGAGACCCGTGCGGGCGGCGGTCTTGAAGAGTGGTCCGTCCGCGGGCCACTCACGCCGCCCGACATCCCCATCACGATCGAGGCCGACGCCTCGTCCGCCGCCGTTGCGCTCGCCGCGGCGTGCATCAGCGGCGGGGAGGTTCGCGTCGGCGGCATCCCGCTGCGCTCGCGGCAAGGCGACACGCGGATCGTGGAGCACTTGAGCCGATTCGGATGTCGCGCGGGCCGCGACGAGGATGGACTCTTCGCCGGCGGACTGCCGACGCGCGCGGCGCGTGTCGACCTCTCGGGCGAGCCCGATCTCGCGCCCGTGCTCGCCGCCATCGCAGGCGCGGTCGCGCTGCGCGCCGGCGGCGACGGGGGCACGACGGTGTTGACCGGGCTGGAGACCCTGCCGGGGAAGGAAAGCTCGCGCATCGACGTGCTGGGAGAAGGTCTTTCCGCGCTCGGTCTGCAAGTCGTGCCGACCGACGTGTCGCTCGAGATCCGCGCCGGGGAAGTCGCACACCGGTCGCTCGTCCTCGATCCGCGCGGCGACCACCGGATGGCGTTCGCGTTCGCGCTCCTCTCGCTCGCGGTGCCGGGCGTGCGCGTCCGCGATCCTGATTGCGTCGCCAAGTCTTGGCCGACCTTTTGGCGCGACATGCAGCGTGTCGGAGCACTCGTCGCTCCGGAATGAATCGGAGCGCCGCGCCGCGCATTGAAGCGAGATCCGGGGCGGCTAAGCTCTCGCGCATGACCGACGCCCCGCGCCCGCGGCCAACCGAGCGGAGCGATCTGCGATCGACGCGGAGCGAGCCGCCTGCGGTGGACGGCCCGGTGCTCGTGGCCGGCGGCGCCGGCTACATCGGCAGCCACACCGTGCGCCTCTTCGAGGAACGCCGTGTTCCCGTGGTCGTGCTCGACAACCTGTCGACGGGGCATCGATCGGCCGTGCGCGGCGCGCTCGAAACCGTGGACCTGGGCGACACCGCGGCTCTCGATCGCGTCTTCGCCCGGCATCGACCGCGCGCCGTGGTGCACTTCGCCGCCAAGTGCTACGTCGGCGAGTCGGTGACCGAGCCGTCGAAGTATTACCGCGAGAACGTCATGTACACGTGGAACCTGCTCGAGTCGATGCGCGCGCACGGCTGTCGCGACATCGTGTTCTCGTCGAGCTGCGCCACGTACGGCGATCCCGTCGAGATGCCGATGACGGAGTCTCATCCGCAGGTGCCGATCTCGCCGTACGGCCGCACGAAGCTCCACATGGAGCACATGATGCAGGACTACGCGCGCGCGTACGGGCTGCACATCGCGGCGCTGCGCTACTTCAACGCGGCCGGCGCGTCGCGCGCGGGCGACCTGGGGGAGGAGCACGACCCCGAGACGCACTTGATC
>CAZQHA010000114.1:0-10941 GCA_964592795.1 uncultured Planctomycetaceae bacterium
CGAGCGCGACGCCACGAGCGCGACGACGAGGACCGTCGCCGCCGCGCCGATCGCGAGCTCCCACCGCCACCACGCCGGCAGCCAAGCCCGCGCGCGCCGGCGACGAGAATCCACGTATCGATCGCGCAGCTGGTCGAGGCCGCGTTTCAGCTGGCTGCGGATCGTTCCCTCGGACCGACCCAATCGGCCCGCGATGTCTGCGATGGGGAGCTCGTCGAGGAAGCGCATCTGCACGACCTCGCGGTACGGATCCTTGAGAAGCGCGACCCGCCGCCGCAGCTCGTCTTCCACTGCGGCGCGTTCGAGCGCATCCAGCATCGGGGCGTCGCGTTCGGCGGATTCGACGAGCCGTTCGCGCGCGGCGCGAAGCCGACGTCGTTCGCCCAAGCGCGCGGCGGCGCGCCGCGCGACGAAGTGCAGCCACGAGCGCACGCTCCGCAGATCGCTCGGCGGGTGTCGGACCGACTGGAGCCAGACCTCCTGGACGAGGTCCTCGCGATCCTGCGGGTCGGCGAGGAGGCGCGTCGCCAGCCGCTCGAGACCGCGCGACTCCGCGCGGACGATCTCGTCCGTCGGGAACGCCGCGGCCTCCGAGAGATCGGCATCCCTCTCGGATCGGGCGACGCAGCGGTCGTCGTCGGGCTCGGTCATCTCGGACGAGCTGAATCGACGTGCTCTCAGCCGTCAACTCGGCTCGGTCGCGCAGGTCCCGAGCACGAGTGCTCGCGGCGCCGTGGCGGGATTCTCCGAAAAACCGACGCGCGGCCCAGGGGCGCGCTACCAGCGCACCCCGAGCATCAGGCAGTGCAGGCCGCTGCCGATGCCCAGCATCGCGACCGCGTGGCCGTCCTGGATGAAGCCCTCGTCGACCGCGCGCGAGAACGAGAGCGGCAGGGACACGGAACCGATGTTCCCGAGCGTCTCGACGGTGGGGAAGTCGCGCGAGCGCTCCAGGCGCAGCGTCTCGAAGAGCAGGCGCGCGTGCGCGCTCCCGACCTGGTGCGTGACGACGCGGTCGATCGATTCGCGGCTCCAACCGAGCTCGCGCTGGAGCTCGTCGAACGTGCGCGCGGCGAGCGCGTTGCCCGCGACGAGCAGCGCCTCCGAGTCGGTCTCCATCAACGGGCCGTCGAATCCGTCGCGATGATCGCCCTGACACAGCGCGTGCTGCGCCGTGTCGGCGAGGACCACGCCGCCGGCGAGCGCGTGCTGCGAGCGCGCGATCGAGCGGTGCGCGAGCACCACCGCCGCGCCGCCCGAGCCGATCGTGAGCGACGCGTGCGCGCGCTTGAGCTCGCGACGACCCGCGCGCGGATCGCGGGTCAACGACTCGAGCGTCGACTCGACGAGCGGTCCGCCGTCCTCGCCGGCGACGACGAGTCCGGCTTCGATCTCGCGGCGCTCGATCATGTTCGCGACGACGATCATCGCGTTCGCGAAGCCCAAGCATGCGTTCGAGAGGTCGAAGGCACTGCACGCGGGCGCGAGTCCGAGCGCGTGGTGCACGACCGACGCGGTCGACGGCTCCAGGAAGTCGCGGCACACGGCGGCGTGCACGAGGCAGCCGATCCTGTGCGCGTCGATTCCGCTGCGCGCGAGCGCGATGCGCCCGGCGTCCGTCGCGATGGCGCTGGGACGGGTGCCCCGCGGATAGAAGCGGCGCTCGCGGATGCCGCTCATCAGCTCGATGCGACCGACGGACAGCGACAGCCGCTCGTAGAGCGGAGCGAGCCGGTCCTCGATCTCCTCCGAGGTGACGGCGCGCTCGGGCAGCGTGTGACCGAAGGCTTCGATGCAGACGTCGTGGAAGCGCATGTTCCGCCCGCGGCGGGCGGCAGAAGATAGTCCACGGCACCGGAACTCGCGCGCCGGTCGGCGAAGTTGCGGCGCGGAGGCACCGGCTGGCATCCTGTTGGACCCCATCCCATGGCCGGCGCCAAGCCCACGATCCTCCACGTGGACATGGACGCGTTCTACGCGTCCATCGAGATCCGCGACAATCCGTCCCTCGCCGGGCTGCCCGTGTGCGTCGGCGGACCGTCCGATCAGCGCGGCGTGATCGCCGCCGCGAGCTACGCGGCGCGCACGTTCGGCGTCCGCTCGGCGATGCCGACCGCGGAGGCGCGCCGGCTGTGCCCCGACCTCGTGCTCCTGCCGCCCGACTTCGACAAGTACACGGCGGTCAGCCGCGAGATCATGGCGATCTTCCGCTCGTACACGCCGCTCGTCGAGCCGCTGTCGCTCGACGAAGCGTTCCTCGACGTCGCGGGGTGCGAGCGCCTCTTCGGCGACGGCCCGACGATCGGGCGCGCGATCAAGCGCGACATCCTGCGCGCGTGCGGCCTCGTCGCGTCCGTCGGCGTCGCGCCGTCGAAGTTCTTGGCCAAGATCGCGTCGGACCTCGACAAGCCCGACGGCTTCCGCGTGATCGAGCCCGGCGAAGTGCGCGCGGTGCTGGATCCCCTGCCCGTCTCCAAGATCTTCGGCGTCGGGCCGCGCGCGGCGATGCGCCTCGAGGCGCTGGGCGTCCTGACCGTCGGCGATCTCGCCGCGCGAGAGCGCAGCGAGGTGGTGAAGGAATTCGGCGCGACCGGCGTGTGGATCCACGATCTGGCGCACGGAATCGACACGCGGCGCGTCACCCCGCGCCGCGAGGAGAAGTCGCACGGCATCGAGCGGACGTTTCCGACCGACATCGCCGACCGCGAGGAGATCCGACTCGTCCTGCTCTCGTTCTGCGAGGAGGTCGCGTTCGCGCTGCGCGACAAGGGGCTGCGCGGGCGCACGATCACGTTGAAAGCGCGCTTCGGCGACTTCACGACGATCACGCGGACGAAGACGCTCGACCATCCGACGAACCTGGGCCCGCGCTTCTACGCCACCGTGCGCGAGCTCCTGAAGCGCGTTCCCCCCGGACCGCTGCGCCTCGTGGGACTCTCGGTCTCGAACCTGCAGGACGTGCGCGCGCCGGTGCAGGAGAAGCTCTTCGGCGACGCGGACGCGGTCGAGCCGAGCCCGCGCGCCGAGCCGCTCCTCAAGGGCAAGCACACCGACTTCGCCCAGCGGCTCGAGCGCGCCACGCAGGGGCTCGACAAGCTGAACCGGAAGTACGGGCGCGGCACGGTGGTGCCGGCGAGCCTGCTCGGCCGCGGCTTGCTCCGCGGGCGCGACGGGTCCGAAGGCCGCGTCCAGTCGCCGCGCCCGGATTGAGCGGCCGCTCGCGGCTCGCGTGAAACCGAGCGCGCGAAGCGCGGTCGCTTGGGGCGACGCCACGCGGGCTCGAGGTCGCCGGTTTCCTTCCGGCGGGGTACGCGGTGCGCGTCGCGAACCCTCGTTCCGGAGAGCCCGACATGCTCCTCGCCCTTCGTCGATGCTGTTCCCGCGCGTTGCTCGCGCTGAGCGGCGCGGTCCTCGTTCCTTCCCTCGCACAGGCCCAGATCTCGCTCAGCGCCGGCGACGTCGCGTTGATCGGCTGGATCGACAACGGCTCGCCCGCCGATTCGTTCGCGTTCGTCGCGCTCGCGGATCTGCCGGCGGGCGCGAAGATCTACTTCACCGACAGCGGGTGGACCGGAACGGGGTTCCGCAACACGATCGGTCCGACGAACGGCACGGGCAACGAGAGCTTGATGCTGTTCACCGCGACGTCGGCGATCCCGGCCGGCTCGATCTTCGCGAGCCATGGCAGCGGTCCGTCGTTCGCGTGGACGGTGACCGGCGCGATCCCGGGCGCGACGAGCGGCAGCTTCAGCGTCGTCAACCTGACGCAGACCGGCGACCAGGTCTACGCGTTCCAGCACGGCAGCGGCTCGAATCCGCTGAACACGAGCGTGCACGAGCACCTGTTCGTGCTCGACGACACGGGCACGTTCGAGCCGGCGACCAGCACCGGCACCGGCGACGTGCCGCCCGGCCTGTCGGCGGGCGCGCACACGGCGATCACGTTCGCGCAGACCGGGTCGACGCAGAACGTGATGGTGTTCGACACGACGACCCTCGCGAGCGGGTCGAAGGCGGAGTGGCTCGCAGCGATCGCGGACGCGTCGAACTGGACTTTCGGCAGCTCCGGCGCGCTGCCGTCGGGCTCGATCTCGGTGACGACGTGCGCGCCGCCCACGATCCAGAATCGACCGGTGGGTGAAACCGCGTGCGCGGGGGGATCCGCATCGTTCTCGGTCGCAGCCGGCGGCGCGCCTCCGCTCACGTTCCAGTGGCGCAGGAACGGCGTCGATCTCGTCGATGGCGCCAACGTGTTCGGCGCCCAGACGAGCGCGCTGACGATCGATCCGGTCTCTGCGCTCGACGCGGGTCAGTACGACGTCGTGGTCACGGGACCGTGCGGCTCGAGCACGAGCGCGAGCGCGCCGCTCACTCTCGATGCGAGCGACGCCGACCAGGACGGCACACCCGACTGCAACGACGGCTGTCCGAACGACTCGAGCAAGACGAGCCCGGGAGTCTGCGGCTGTGGTGTGCCGGACGCCGACAGCGATGGGGATGGAGCGCTCGACTGCGTGGACGGATGTCCGAGCGACCCTCTGAAGACCGCTCCGGGCGCATGCGGCTGCGGGGTCGCGGACGCGGATGGCGACCGTGACGGAACCCCCGACTGCAACGACGGCTGCCCGAGCGATCCGAACAAGACTGACGCGGGTGTGTGCGGCTGCGGCGTCTCCGACGCCGACGCGGACGGCGACGGTACACCCGATTGCGTCGACGGATGTCCCAACGACCCCGAGAAGACGTCGCCGGGTGCGTGTGGTTGCAACGTCTCCGAATTCGATGGCGACGGTGATGGAGTTGCCGACTGCGTCGACAACTGCGATGCGCTCGCGAACGCGGAGCAGCTCGACGCCGACTCCGACGGGATCGGCGACGCGTGCGACAACTGCGCCGCGATCGCGAACACCGGACAAGAGGACTGCGACGGCGACCTCGTCGGCGACGCGTGTGAGATCGCGTCCGGAGCGAGCGACTGCAACGCGAACGGGGTGCCGGACGCGTGTGAGATCGCTGCCGGGTCGTCGGCGGACGTCAACGCGAACGCGATCCCCGACGAGTGCGAGACGAGCGGAGGCACGCCGTTCTGCTTCGGCGACGGCGCGACCAACGGCGGCGCGAGCTGCCCCTGCGGCAACGATGCGCCGAGTGGATCCGGAACGGGCTGTCGCAACTCGACGTCGCTCGGCGCGAGGCTGTCGGCGGCGGGGGAGACGCAGCTTGGCGCGGACGGGCTCGTGCTCACGGCGACCGGGCTACCGACGGCGACGTTCGCGCTGCTCCTTCAAGGGGACGAGCAGCTGGGCGGAGCGGCGTACTACGACGGACTCGCTTGCGTCGGAGGGGCGCTCGTGAGGCTCGGCGTGAAGCTGACGACGAGCGGACAGGTCAGCTATCCGGGTGAGGGTGAGCTGCCGCTGTCGATCCGCGGCGGCGTGCCGCCGCGTGGCGGGATGCGCGCGTATCAGGTGCTGTATCGGAACGTGCACGGGCCGTGTGGGACGTTTGCCAACACGACGAATGGGGTGTCGGTGATTTGGCATTAGCCCCGCGCGCTTCTGGCGCAGGTCGAAGCGAGCTTTCGTCGGTGGGCCGGCACGAGCCGCAGCACCCGGGCCGGCGTGTCATCCAGCTCGCGTAGGCGTGCGTGCCCGCGGGACTCGACTCCGAGAAGCAACTCGCCGGCGATCGCTTCGGGCAATCGCCGGCGAGTGATTCGGAAGGGAGCTGCGGCGTCGCGGGACTCACCGATGGAAGAACTATCTCCAGGACGGTCACTGACGTCGCCGGCAACCCGGCGACGTCAGTGACCGTCCTGGAGATAGTTCATGAACGACATGCCGATGTCGGTGAACTGGTGGTTGCGCGGCACCTCGATCGCGTCCTTGATGCAGACCTGCTCGCACAGCTTGCACGACACGCAGTTCTTCTCGATCACGACCGCGATGCGGTTGAAGCCGTCGTCGCAGAGCTGCATCTCGAGCGCCTCGAACGGACACACGTCGACGCAGAACTCGCAGCCCGTGCACAGCTCCTCGTGCACCACGGCCTTCGGCACTTCCTTGGGCGTCAGCTTCGGCACGACGACCTCGCGGTTGTCGTCGATCGCGTCGAACGGGCAGTACACACCGCAGACCGAGCAGTTGATGCAGAGGTCCGGGTCGATGTAGAAGCGCTCGCCGCTCGTGATCGCGTTCGTCGGGCAGACGCGCTCGCAGATCGTGCAGGCCGTGCACTTGGCCGTGATGAAGTGCGACTTCCACGACCAACCGTCCATGACCGCCTGGTCGGTGAAGAGGATGGCCTCGACCCTGCCGTGCGCGTCGAAGCGGTGCTTCGCGCCGATGACGTCGCGTTGCACGTCGATGGACGTGGTGAAGCGGCCGGGGAACGAGCTCGACGTGTGCGTCAGCGCGCGGATCTTCGGATCCTTGACCCACGCCGTGACGTGGATCGTGCGGCCCTCGAGCCAGACGTGCGCGCCGTACTCCGGCATCTTCTCCGGCATGCCGTAGCGGAAGCGATCGCGCACGGCGGGGACCTTGGTCGGCAGCTGCAGCGTCACGCGCACGAAGCCGGCCTCTTCCTCGACCTTGTAGTCGCGGCCGTAGCGGCGATCGCGCTCGAGCTTGTCCTCCTCGACGCCGCGCCATTGCGCCCACACGAGCTCCCAGCCCGGGACCTCCTCGAGCTTCGAGAGGTCCTCCGCCGGCGGAAGCTCGCCCGAGAACAGGATCGCGTCGGTCGGACAGACGTCGACGACGGTGCGCGCGTTGTAGAGGTCCGCCTTCTGATCGTCGAGCGCGTGCGCCTTCTGGTCCGTCCCCATGTAGAAGATTTCGGGGAAGTCCTGGCAGCACGCGTCGCAGGCGATGCACAGCACGGGGTCGACGCGGAACGTTCCGGCGGCCTTGATGGTCTCTTGGATCGCTGTTTCGGTCATCGGGTCAGGGGCCCCAGGGAGGCTCGGCGGCACGCTCGTCGGATGGAGCTCCCCGCCAACCTACCCCAGGAAACCGCCATCGCAAAGTGCGGCGCGCGCCGCACGCGCATTCTGTGGGCTCGAAATCGGCGCGGCGGAAGGCTCGACTGGAGCCGGAGTCGGCGGGAGGCGTCCAGGCGCGTGCCGCGAGGCTCTTCCTCTCAATAGGTGAACGCGATGGAGCGCGCGGCCGGCTGCGTGTCCGGGTAGCTCCATCGTCCGAGCGGGATGGGATCCGCGGAGCTGCCGAAGTTCGGTGCGAACGGGTTGTAGAGCGCCGGATTCGCGGTGGCGACGGCTTCCATGACGAGCGTCACCTTGTCGCCGGGGACGAGCCCGGTCAACGTGAACTTCAAGGTCGCCGCGCCGTCGTCGCTCGTCGGGAGCGACATGACGAACGGCCCGGGGAACACCGGCGGCTTGCCGAGCACTTGGAACTGCGTCGGCAGCGGCGACGTGAAGCTCTGCGTGCGCTCTCCGTTGACGAGCACGCTCGCGATCGCGACGTGGTCCTTCGCGCGCGGCGCCGAGGGGACGTCGAGCTTCTTGTCGATTCGCGCCAGCGCGGTCAGCTCGTAGCTGCCCGGTCCCTGCGGAACCGCGGAGACCCAGCGCAGATCGCCGACGACCACCGTGAACGGCGCTTCCGGGAGTCCGCTGTCCGTCTCCTTGAAGAAGAACTGGCCGGCTTGGAAGGACGGGAGCGGCACGACGGTCTCGCGACCGGACTCGTCGAAGACGCGCACGCTGCCCGTGTAGTTCGATTCGACTCCCGGACCGCTGCTCGGGACGAGACCCGTCAGCAGCACGCGCCGCGCGCGCTGGAAGTTGTCCTCGCGCACGACCTTCGCGGTGCCGCCCGGCCGGGTGTACTCGACCTGGCACGACGTCGGCTCGTCGGTTTCGACGAGCAGCGCGGCGGTGGTCGCGGTGACCCACATCAACTTCACGTCGTGCACCGCGGGAGCCTGTGTGTCGACCGGCAGGCTCGTCGCGCTCGTCGGGTCGGAGCTGTGCGCGACCTCGTAGCCGTCGCCGTAGAGATCGGCGTCGCTGTCCCGGACGAACACGCCCGTGCCGTGCGCGATCTCGTCGCGGTTGGCGAGTCCGTCGTCGTCGTAATCGATCCCGAACGGTCGACCCATGCCGACGGGCAATCCGATGAAGACGACGTCCGCCGCGCCGCTCGCCGCCTGGTCGAGGAAGAACTCGAGCGGCCGGCTCGGTAGCTGCGAGTTCTCGGCGTCGAAGAGCTCGGTCGCGCGGTTCCACGCCCAGCGCATCGACACCGGGCCTTGGCCGAGGTTCGCGCGGCCGTACGCGGCGATGTCGACGTTGCGCGCGCGCGCCTGCGGCAGGAAGTAGCGGATCAAGCGGAACCGCGCCAGCGCGTGCGTCGACTGATTGAGATGGACCGAGCGGTGCACGGCGGGGGCGAGTCCCTGGTCGGCCTGCGACACGAACGCGACGAGGTCGGCCTTCTCCGCGTCGTCGATGCTGCCGACGTTGTCGTCGAGGAAGTCGAAGAGCGAGTTCGAGCGGCCCGCGTGCGTGAGCGCTCCGCCGGTGACGGGGTAGGGGATCGTGCCGTCGTGCATGAACGTGACCGGGAAGAGCGGCTGCTCCTTGCGCCAGATCTCCAGGAACGACGGCACCTTCATGTGCGTGCGCCGCGGATTCGGGTCGATCTTGCCCGTGGCGACGATGTCGCCGCTCGAGCCCGTGGGCAGCGTGTGGCAGACGTTGCACGCGCGCCCGGCGATCTGCGATCCCTCGAAGAACGCCGTCTGGCCGCGGATCGCGGAGCCGTGCGGCACCCCCGATCCGGGCGGCGGAGAAATTCCGCCCTGGTCGGCGACGAGCCGCGAAGGATCCTGCAGCGGGTTGGCGGGACTCTGGATCGAGAAGACGAACGCCTGGAACTGATCGAACTGACCGCCCGGCGTCGTGTCGAGCATCGGTCCGCCGAGCAGGCCGTCGAACGCGCCGTTGAAGTCGACGAGATTCTTTCGCTCGCCGCGCCAGTGCATCGGTCCGTTGCGTTCGATGCTCGAGAGCGGCTGCGTGATCATCGGACCCTTGTTGTCCTTGGCGGCGTCCGACAGGTTCCAGATCAGCATGTCCGTGCGGCCTTCGACGTGGCAGCTCGCGCAGGAGCTGTTGTTGTGCTCCGAGAAGCTCGCGTCGTAGAAGAGCTCGCGACCGGCCTTGACCTTGGGCGGCGTCGGGTCGAAGCCCAGGCGCAGCGAGGTCACGAGCACGACGGGCGTGCTCAGCCGGTACACGTCGATGCGGTTGCGACCCCAGGCGTAGACGAACAAGTAGAGCGAGGTCGGATCGAACGCGACGGCGCGCGGAATCGAGCCGGGGGCGAGGTCGATCTCGCCGATGCGCTGGCCGGCCGGGTTCGTGAGGATCACGTTGTCGGTGAGCAGTCCGCAGATCGCCGCGTGCCCGGTGGGCGCGAACGCGAGGCCGCACGGCTGGCCGACGGAGAACGTGTCGGCGTACTGGACGCCGGGCGTCACCGCATCCATGTCGTCGAGGTTCACGATCGTGTGGTTCGAGGACGGCGGGTTGCCGGCCGGCGGCACGTCGACGATCGTCAGCCGGTTCGAGACGAACTCGCCGCGGACCGACGCTTCGGTCTGCTTGTACGGGTCCTTGTTGTTCGCGTCGGTGTTGAGCTGCCACAGCTTCCCGGTGACCGGGTTCGTCCCGTGCGCGAAGAGCACGGCGCCCGTGGCCCTCGCGACCGGCTCGATCGTCTGCGCGATCGGATCGATGCGGAACAGGTCCTCGTCCGGAAGGCCCTGCAGCACCATCGGGTTCGTCGCGAAGTCGATGACGCCCGGCGCGAGCGCCTGGAAGGGCAGCGGCCGGCGGCTGGCGGTGCCGGAGTTGTTGCCCGAGCACTGCGGCGCGACGAGCACGCGGTTCTCGGCGTCGAACGACAGGAACACGGGACGCTTCGCGGGCAGCTCGTACGTGTGGACGATCGCGTTGCTCGAAAGATCGATCTCGACGACGCTGTCCGTGCCCGTCACCGCGACGTACGCGCGATCGCGCGTGGAATCGACGAGCAGGTCCGCCGGCTCGCACGGGAGCTCGAGCGTGTGGAGCGTCGCGCCGGTCGCGCGATCGAGCCGCACGAGCACGTGGTTGCCCGCGCACACGACGAGGAGCTCGTCCGCCGCGCCGTGCTGATACGCGCCGATCGCGACGGGTCCCCACGGCACGGCGAACGACTGGATCGGCGTCGTCCCCGCGAACCGCACGACGAAGTTCGCGTGCGCATTGAGGGCGTACAGCCCGCCGGTCGTCAGCAGCATCGGGCGCACGGGCACGATGCCGAGGTTCACCCACGGTCCTTCGACGTTGTCGAGCACGCGGAACGGTGCGTGCGATTTCGGCGTCTCACCGCTGCCCGAACCCTGCGAGACACCTTGCGCCGAGGTGCTTCCGCTGGCCAGGGCCACCGCGAGCATCAGGGGAAGGAATCCGTACGGTCGTTCGGCGGCCAGGAAAGCCATGGACATACCCTCGGAGTCGGCGTCGCTACTGGGACTTCAGGAGTGGGGCCCTGACGAAGTTATCACAAGGGCGATACTCCGCCAGACCGCCGGCGACCGATCGAGGCGACCTCATAGACCGTATGCGCGCCCGATCCGACGCGGGTACCGAATCGCTCCGCGCGTCTTGCTCCTACGGGCCTCTCACGCGTGCGCCTCGAGCCAGTCCCGGCCGTGTCCGAAGTCCACTTTCAGCGGCACGGAAAGCGGGACCGCCTGTTCCATGCACTCCCGCACGAGCTCGCGCGAGCGGTCCAGCTCGCGCTCTGGGATCTCAAGCACGAGCTCGTCGTGCACCTGGAGGAGCATCCGGCCGGCGAGCCCGGACTCGCGGAGGCGTCGCTCGAGGTCGATCATCGCGCGCTTGATCACGTCGGCCGCCGAGCC
>CAZQHA010000115.1:0-10896 GCA_964592795.1 uncultured Planctomycetaceae bacterium
ACTGCCGAATCCATAACTCATTATGCCATATCTGATTGTCGACGTGTAATCGACATTTCGGCGCCGTGGCTTGCGGAGGTGTGCCGGCGCGGAATAGCGAGTCTCATCGATCGGTCGGTCGCAACGCAGAGAGAGGGGCGGGCGATGCACGTTCTGGCGTTCGTCAATCAAAAGGGTGGTTGTGGGAAAACCACGACCGCGGTCAACCTCGCCGCTGCGCTCGCGCGAAACGGCGAACGCACGCTGCTCGTCGATCTCGATCCACAGGCGCACGCGACGCTCGCGCTGGGAGTCGCGATCGAAGGCGAGCCGTCGCTGATCGACGTGCTCGGCGAGCGCGTGACGCTTTCGGAATGCGTCGTGCCGGCGCCGGGCGGATTCTATCTCGCACCCGCGACCGCGGCGCTGGCCGAGTTCGAAGAGACCGCCGCGCGTTCGGTGCAACCCGAGCAAGTGTTGCGGCGCGCGCTCGCGCAGTGCGCGCTCTCGTACGACTTCGCGCTGCTCGACTGTCCGCCGCGCACCGACGGCGTGCTCGCGGCGAACGCGCTGCGCGCCACGGACACCGCGGTGCTCGTGGTCGAGTCGGGCACGTTCGCGCTGCAAGGAGCGCTGCGTGCGATCGACCTCCTCGAGGCGACCGCGGCCACGCTCGAGCAGCCGTTCGCGCTGCGCGGCGTCGCGACGCTGTTCGACAAGCGCCTGCGCATCGCGCGCGAGCTGATGGTCGGCATGCAGGCGCAGCTGGGCCCCTTGCTCTTCGACACCGTGATCCACACGAGCGTGCGCCTCCGCGAGGCCGCCGCGGCCGGCGTGCCCGTGAACGTGCTCGATCCGCGCAGCCGAGCCGCGGCCGACTTCCAAAGCCTGGCGGGCGAGATCGTCGAGCTGGCGCGCGCCACGCCGCGCCAAGCGCGGACGGAGGACGATCGCGCCGTCCACCCCAGAACCACCGCGCGCGCCCCGGTGCCGCGCGCCGTCGTCGAACCGGTACCGATCTGAGGCATTCCATGGACGAGATCGCTCTCTTGTGCAACCTGCATGCGGACGGGCCCGCGTCGCTGAAAGTGCTGCGGCGGGCCGGAGTGCGGACGCTGGCGCAGGTGTCCGAATTCGACCTGCGCAAGCTGGCCGACACGCTCGGGGTCTCGCCGTCCTTCGCTCGCCGATTCGCGCGCGAGGCGCGGCTGCTCGCGGGGCGGATCGGCGGCGAGCCGCTCGAGGTCGAGGAAGCCGCGACGACGAGCGCGACCGCTCCGGATCCCATCGGGACGCCGGCCATGGAGCTTCCGCTCGCGTCGCCGGTGGTCGACATCGCGGACGAACCTCGGCCGATGCGCGAGACGCGTCCGGCGATCGTGCCGTCCGCGGGCACGCGGCTCGTCAGCTTCGTCATCCCCGGCCTCGATCGGCAATCGTGCGATCGGCTCGTCGCTCAGGGCATCCGCACGCTGGAAGACCTCGCGGCCGCGCCCGGGCTCGCGCTCGCGCGGCGCATCGAGATGTCGCTGCCGCGGTTGCTCGACCTGCAGTACTTGGCGCAGCAACGGATCCACGGAACGGAGCGCGCGCCGCGAGCCGACGACGCGGCCGAATCGGAGTACGTCCTGCGGCCCGCGCCTCGGCCCGCCGTCTCGCGGACGGCGTACGTGAACGACCCCGCGTGGCGTCCCGACCGCCCCGACATCGGCCACCTGCAGCCGCCGCTGCACGCGCCCTTCCACGTCGACTCCGAGGTCGCGGGACCCTTCGCGTGACACGAGCATTCGGGAACGAGTCGAGGAGCTGCGTGGGCTCGACGTTCCCGAACGATCGGATCGATCTTCCCAAGCAGCGGCACCCGCGTGCTCGCGGACACCGCCGGCCATCCACCCACTCCTAGAGCAAGGAAACCGCAGGAACGTTCCCCATGGCGATCAAGACCAACATCAACACACAAACAGGCAAGTTCGTCTTCGTGTCGGGCATCAACGGCGGCCGCGAGGTCTTTTTCGGCCGTCCGATCGACGAGCCGTTCGGCGACACGATCACGATCGAAGGCAAGGCGATCAACTTCACGCCGCAAGGCACCCTCGTGCTGCGTCCGTTCGCGACGATGTGCACGTTCCCGACGAAGAGCCCGACCTGCCAGATCCAGCAGATCACGAATCCCGAGGCGATCACGGAAGCGCAGAACCTCTTCAACACGTCGATCCCCGCGATCAGCCGCGCGAGCTTCCCGCTGACCTACCGCTGGTGCGAGTCGGCGCTGTTCAACTTCGCGAACACGAGCACGTTCGGATTCGGATTCAACGGCAACGCGTTCCCGCGCTTCGGCTTCGGCCGCTTCGACACGTACAACGCGTACAAGGGCTTCGCGAACCCGTTCTCGAGCTTCTTCGACAGCTTCACGCAGAGCGCCGAGCAGTTCCGCCGCGCGCTCTACCAATCGCCGCAGGTCACGAGCTCGCGCGAGCTCGACAAGCTGACCGAGCTCGAGGGCGACCTGTGCATCGAGGTCGGCAAGATCACGAACCAAGTCGCGGTGAAGTTCAACCAGCTGATCAGCCGCAACAACGAGATCGTCCACTACTTCGAGTCGATCCAGGGCTTCTTCATGCCGCTGCCGACGACGACGGCGATGGGCGGCTGGTGCTACCTGATGAACCGCCTGGCGATCGCGAAGAACTGGGCCAAGAAGTACGGCAAGACGCCGCTCGTCCGCGATATCAACGCGCTGACCAAGGACGGCATCAACGGGCTGAACGAGATCCTGCTCGAGCACGCCAGCTCGCTGGACACGCTGATCACCGAGACGTTCGCGCAGTACGGGATCGCGTACGAGGCCTACGGCGAGATGTCGCCGTTCGCGAACTACACGGCGCCGTTCTCGGGCGCGATCGAGAACTTCGAGTTCACCGGAGCCTCGGCCTACGCCGGCGCGACGACCTGACGACCTGAGCGCTCCACGACATCGGGGGCGACCGCTGGGCGCCCGGCCGCGCACGCGCGGCCGGGCGCTTTCCTTTTTCACCTGCCGCCGGCGCTCTCGGTCGGCACGTACGTCTGGTGCAGATGCACCGGCTTCGACTTCGCGCGCATGCGCAGGTTGAGCATCTCGACGAGCAGCGAGAACGCCATCGCGAAGTACACGTAGCCCTTCGGGATGTGCTGGTGGAGCCCTTCGGCCACGAGCATCACGCCGATCAGGATCAGGAACGAGAGAGCGAGCATCTTCACGGTGGGGTGGCGCTCGACGAAATCACCGACCGGTCCCGCGAACACGAGCATGACGCCGACGGCGACGACCACCGCCGTCACCATGACCGCCAGGTGCTGCGCCATGCCGACCGCGGTGATCACCGAGTCGAGCGAGAAGACGATGTCGAGCACGAGGATCTGGACGATCACCGAGCGGAAGGTCGCCGCCTTCCGCTTGCCGTCGTGCGCGTGCTCCGCGCCCTCCAGCTTGTCGTGGATCTCCCACGTCGCCTTGGCGATCAGGAAGAGGCCCCCGCCCAAGAGGATCAGGTCGCGCCCGGAGATCTCGAACTGGGTGATGCTGAAGATCGGCTTCGTGAGCGTCATCACCCAGCTGAGCGCGAACAGGAGCCCGACGCGCATCAGCATCGCGAGGGCCAGCCCGATCCGCCGGGCCTTCCCGCGCTCGTCCGGCGGCAGCTTGCCGGTCAGGATCGAGATGAAAACGATGTTGTCGATGCCCAGGACCACCTCGAGGAGGGTCAGCGTGAGCAGCGCGATCAGGTTCTGGGTCGTCAGGAGTTGGTCGAAGTCCATGGGGGTGCGCCAGTCCTACGCGACGCACGGCGGCCCGATCAAGCACGATCGGCGACTCCCGTGCTCGGGCGAGAAGTTCTCCCCAGGCTCAGCTTGACGCCGGCGCGGAGTCGATGCATATTCTTGCATCGTCCTGCAACACATATGCACGCCCAGGCCAAGACACCCCCGCTCGCCAAGCGCGACTTCCGCCGCCAGCGCATCGCGCACTTCGTGCGCGCGCAGCGCGTCGCCAGCCAGCAGCAGCTCCAGGAGCTGCTGGCCGAGGAAGGCCTCGACGTCAATCAAGCGACGCTCTCGCGCGACGTCCGCGACATGGGGCTGCTCAAGGGCCGCGACGGCTACGAGTTCCCGGCCGAGCTCGCCGTCGCCGACGCGGACGAGCGCGTCGCGCTCTACCACGCCGTCGCGACCTGGCTCGCCGATGCCGCGGTCGCGCAGAACCTGCTCGTCCTGAAGACGCCGCCCGGCGGCGCGGCCCCGCTCGCGCTCGCGCTCGACCACGACCGCTGGAAGGGCGTGCTCGGCACGATCGCCGGCGACGACACGATCCTCGTGATCTGCAAGCACGCGACCGACGCGCGACGCGCGATGCGTCAGCTCGTCGACCTCAAGGAGCGCCGGCGTCGATGAAGCGTGTCGCCGTCCTGGGCGCCTCGGGCTACACCGGGGCGGAGCTCGAGCGTTTGCTGCGCCGACACCCGAGCCTTTCGCTCGACGCGTTCATGAGCGCGCGCGAGGACGAGAAGCCCGCGCCGGCGGCGCTGCCGGGCGCGTCGCGCGCGGTCGAGCCCCTCGATTGGACGCGCGTCGAGCGCTGCGCGGGGGTGTTCCTCTGCACGCCGCACGGCGTGGCCGCGCCGCTGGCGCGCCGCGCGCTCGAGCTGGGCCTCGCCGTCGTCGATCTGTCGGCGGACTTCCGGCTGCCCGATCCGGCGCTCTACCAGACGACGTACCACGGTCCGCACGCGGCGCCCGACCTGCTGCCGCGCGCGGTGTACGGGCTGACCGAGCACGCCCGCGACGCGGTCGCCGGCGCGCGCCTGGTCGCCAACCCCGGCTGCTATCCGACGTCGGTGCTCTTGGCGCTCAAGCCGCTCCTGGCGCGCGGCCTCGTCGCGCCGGGCTCGACCGTGGTCGCGGACTGCAAGAGCGGCACGTCCGGCGCGGGCAAGAACCCCAGCGAGCGCACGCACTTCGCGAACGTGCACGAGAACTTCTGCGCGTACGGCGTCGGCGATCACCGGCACGGGCCGGAGATCGAGACGCACGCCGCCGCTGCGAACGGCGTGCGGATCGCGTTCGTCCCCCACCTGCTGCCCGTGTTCCGCGGGATCCTGTCGACGATCTACGTCGAGCCGCTCCGCGGCGCGGGCGCGGGCGAGCTCCACGCGGCGCTGCGCGACGCCTACGCCGGCGAGCCGTTCGTCCGTGTCTACGAGCGCGGCGTGCCCGAGCTGCGCGCCGTCCAGCTGACGAACGAGTGCCACATCGGCGTCGCGGCGTGCGCGAACCGCGTCGTGATCGTGTCCGCGATCGACAACCTGGTGAAGGGGGCGTCGGGACAAGCGCTCCAGAACATGAACCTCGTGCTCGGCTGCGAGGAGACGGCGGGGCTCGCATGAGATGCCTCGTGAAGATCGGCGGCGCGCAGCTCGAGTCGGCGGATGCGCGCCGGGAGCTCGCCCGCGCGTTGAAGCGCGCGCGCGAGCGAGGCCACGATCTCGTCGTCGTCCACGGCGGCGGCAACCAGATCCGCGCGCTCGGGAAGCGCCTCGGCATCCCCGAGCGCACGCACGCGGGTTTGCGGATCACCGACGCCGAGACGGCGGACGTCGTGCTGATGGTGCTCGCCGGCAGCGTCAACAAGGAGCTCGTCCACACGCTCCAAGGCGAGGGCCTGTCCGCGGTCGGCCTCTCCGGCGCCGACGGAGCGACGTTCTCCGCCGAGCGCGCGCACGCCGACGGCGTCGATCTGGGTTACGTCGGACGCGTGTCGAAGATCGACACGCGCCTGTGCGAGACCTTGCTCGCCGCGGGCTTCCTGCCCGTGATCGCGACGTCCGCTCCGCTGGCACGGGACGCGGCCGGACCGTCCGACCACTTCTACAACATCAATGCGGACCTCGCGGCCGGACCGCTGGCGCGCGCGCTCGACGTCGACGCGCTGCTGTTCCTCACCGACGTGCCGGGAGTGCTCGACGCCGATCGCGAGCGCATCCCCGAGCTCTCGCCCGCGCGTTGCGCCGAGCTGCGCGCGAGCGGCGTCATCCACGGCGGGATGATCCCCAAGGTCGACGCCGCGCTGGCCGCGCTCGCCGAGCACCCGCGCGCGCTGGTGAAGATCGCGAGCGCGGAGGGCGCGAACGCGCTGGTCGACGCGCTCGAGCCGTGGAGCGGGACGCGCTTCACGAACGGAGGATGACGCGATGGACGAGCACGTGATGTCGACGTACCGCCGCGCCGAGGAGGTCCTCGTCGGAGGCCGCGGCGCACAGGTGTGGGACGAGTCGGGCCGCGTGTGGCTCGACTTCCTCGGCGGGATCGCCGTGTCCGCGCTCGGTCACTCTCACCCGCGCCTCGTCGAGGCGCTGCGCGATCAAGCCGGACGGTTGATCCACGTCAGCAACTTGTTCCGCCATCCGTACACCGAGGAGGTCGCCGCGCGACTCGCGAAGCTCTCGGGGCTGGAAGCGGTCTTCTTCACGAACAGCGGCACGGAGGCGAACGAAGCCGCGCTCAAGCTCGCGCGCAAGCACCACGTCGCCGCCGGGATGCCGCACAGGCGCGGCTTCGTCGCGCTCGAAGGGTCGTTCCACGGACGCACGCTCGGCTCCTTGTCGGTCACGCACACGCAGAAGTACCGCGAGCCGTTCGAGCCGCTGATCCCGGGCGTGACGTTCGTCGCGCCCGACGACGAGGCGCGCCTCGCGGAGGTGATGCGCCGCGAGCGCCCCGCCGCGCTGATCCTCGAGCCGATCCAGGGCGAGAGCGGCGTGCGCGACCTCTCGCTCAGCTTCCTGCGGATCGCGCGCGCGCTGTGCGACGAGACGGGCGCGGTGCTGATCCACGACGAGGTGCAATCCGGCGCCGGGCGCACCGGCGACTTCCTCGCGGGCGACGCGGCGGGCGTCAAGC
Organism: uncultured Planctomycetaceae bacterium; assembly: GCA_964592795.1. GTDB lineage: Bacteria > Planctomycetota > UBA1135 > UBA1135 > JANLUN01. The sequence goes on from CAZQHA010000115.1 coordinate 6,916, forward strand.
CCGACGTCGTCACGCTCGCGAAGCCGATCGGCGGCGGACTGCCGATGGGCGCGATGATCGTGAATCGCGCGCTGGCGAAGACGTTCCAGCCCGGCGACCACGGCTCGACGTTCGCCGGCGGTCCGATGGTGCTGCGCGCCGCGCTGGTGTTCTTGCAGGAGCTCGACGAAGGCCGGCTGCTCGAGGCGGTGCGCGCGCGCGGCGCGGAGCTCGGCGCCGGGCTCCAAGCGCTGAAGCGGGACTTCCCCGTCGTCACCGAGCTGCGCGGCCGCGGGCTGATCCGCGGCGTGCGGCTCGCGTACGGAGCGGAGGAGCTCGTCAAGAACCTGCACTCGGCCGGCTTGATCGCGAATCGAACCGGCGGCGACGTGCTGCGGCTCCTGCCGCCGTACGTGATCACGTCCGACGAGCTCGCGCGCGGGCTCGACATCCTGCGCGAGCACTTGAAGGGATTGAAGGCGCCGGCGTAGTGCCGCGCTTTTCCTCCCACGCGGAGAAAGACCTATGACGACTCACACGTTCGGGACGTTGCCCTGCAAAGACCTCCTGTCGGTCGCGCAGCTCCAAGTCGGCGACATCGAGACGATCTTCGACGCGGCGCGCACGTTGAAAAACGAGCGCGGGCAGCACGAGCACATCCTGCGCGGCAAGCGCCTGGGGATGATCTTCGAGAAGGACTCGCTGCGGACGCGCTTCACGTTCGACGTCGGCATCCAGGACCTGGGCGGCAGCGCCGTGTTCATGGACCACCGCGACGTGCGCCTGGGCTCGCGCGAGTCGCTCAAGGACATGGCCAAGAACCTCGAGCGCTGGGTCCACGGCATCGTCGCGCGGACGTACAAGCACCGCGCGCTCGAGGAGCTCGCCGCGAACTGCTCGATCCCCGTGATCAACGGTCTGTCGGACTACCTTCACCCCTGCCAGGGCCTCTCCGACTTCTTCACGCTGCAGGAGCGTTGGGGCGACGTGAAGGGCAAGAAGATCGCGTACGTCGGCGACGGCAACAACACCGCGCACTCGCTGATCCACACGGCGGCGCGCCTGGGCGCTCACATCAGCGTGTGCACGCCCGAGGGCTACGAGCCGAACGCGCGCATCGTCAGCGAGGCGATGCTGATGGCGCGCGAGTCGGGTTCCGACATCCAGATCCTGAACGATCCCGAGAAGGGCGTGCGCGGCGCGGACGCGGTGTACACCGACGTGTGGGCCAGCATGGGTCAGGAAGACGAGATCGAGGAGCGCGCGGCGATCTTCGAGGACTACCGCGTCGACGAGGAATTGATGGCGATCGCGTCGCAGGACGCCGTGTTCATGCACTGCCTGCCCGCGCACCGCGGACAGGAGGTCACGTCGCCCGTGATCGATGGACCGCAGTCGATCGTGTACGACATCGCCGAGAATCGCCTGCACGTCCAGAAGGCGGTGCTCGCCCTCCTGATGGCCTGAGAAGAACCGAAAGCTCACCCACCATGCCGAAGAAAGTCGTCCTCGCGTATTCCGGCGGACTCGACACCTCGATCATCATCCCGTGGTTGCGGGAGACGTACGGATTCGAGGTCCACGCGCTCGCCGGCGACGTCGGCCAAGGCGCGAGCGAGCTCGACGGGCTCGAGAAGAAGGCGCTCGCGACCGGAGCGGCGTCGTGCCGCATCGTCGATCTGCGCCGCGAGTTCCTCGAGCAGTACGTGTGGCCGTGCTTGCGCGCGATGACGGTGTACGAAGGGCGCTACCTGCTCGGCACGAGCATGGCGCGGCCGGTCCTGGCCAAGGCGCAAGTCGCGTATGCGCGCGAGATCGGTGCGACGCACGTGTCCCACGGGTGCACGGGCAAGGGCAACGATCAAGTGCGCTTCGAGCTCACGTACATGGCGCTCGCGCCCGACCTCGAGATCGTCTCGCCCTGGCGCGAATGGAAGATCCGGAGCCGCGAGGACGCGCTCGACTACGCCGACAGGCACGGGATTCCCGTCGCCGCGAGCCGCGCGAAGATCTATTCGCGCGACCGCAACCTCTGGCACATCAGCCACGAGGGCGGAGCGCTCGAGGATCCCGCCAACTCGCCGCCGGACGACGTGTGGATGCTGACCGCGTCGGTCGACGACGCGCCGGACGCGCCCGAGTTCGTCCGCATCGGCTTCGAAGCCGGCGTGCCGGTGTCGATCGACGGGCGGCCGTACGAAGCCGAGGACCTGGTCGCCGAGCTCAACGCGCGCGGCGGCAAGCACGGCGTCGGACGCGTCGACATCGTCGAGAACCGTCTCGTCGGGATGAAGTCGCGCGGCGTGTACGAGACGCCCGGCGGGACGATCCTCATCGAGGCGCTCAAGACGCTGCGCGCGCTGACGCTCGACCGCGACACCGCGCGCTTGTGCGAGCGGCTGATGCCGGAGTACGCCGATCTCGTCTACACGGGCCGCTGGTTCGCGCCGCTGCGCGAGTCGATGGACCGCTTCTTCGCTTCGGCGACGGAGCCCGTCACCGGCGAAGTGCGCGTCAAGCTGCACAAGGGACAGGCGACCGCGCTCGCCGCGACGAGCCCGAACTCGCTGTACAGCGAGGACCTGGCCACGTTCGGCGCGAGCGCGAGCTTCGACCACGCCGACAGCAAGGGCTTCGTGCGGCTCTACGGTCTGCCGGGAATGGTGGCCGCGAGCGCGCGACGCCGCGCGCCGAAACCCAAGGCGACGCGATGAAGAACCTGTGGGGCGGACGGTTCGAAGTCGAGACGAACCCGCTGCTCGCGGCGTTCAATCAGAGCCTCTCCGTCGATCGCCGCCTTTGGAGAGCCGACGTCACCGGCAGCATCGCCTGGTGCCGGGCGCTCGCGCGCGCCGGCGTGCTCGACGAGCGCGACGCGCGCGCGATCACGTCCGGGCTCGAGCAGATCGCGGCCGAGATCGAACGCGACCCGTCCGTGCTCGAGAGATCGACCGCGGAAGACGTGCACACGTTCGTCGAGGCGCGCCTGGCGGAGCTCGTCGGCGACGCGGCGCGCAAGCTCCACACCGGCCGCTCGCGCAACGACCAAGTCGCGACGGACCTGAAGCTCTACCTGAAGACGCGCGCCGCGGACATCGACGCGCGCATCGTCGATCTCGTGCGCGCCCTGGTGACGCTCGCCGAGCCGAACGCCGCGCTGCCGATGCCCGGCTACACGCATCTGCAGCGAGCGCAGCCGATCACCGTCGGCCACCACCTGCTGGCGTACGCCGAGATGCTCGGCCGCGATCGCCGCCGGCTCGCCGACGCGACGGCCGGCCTCGACGTCTCGCCGCTGGGCAGCGGCGCGCTGGCGGGCACGGCCTTCCCGATCGACCGCGCCGCGCTCGCGCAGGACCTGGGTTTCGCGGGAGCGACCGCCAACAGCCTCGATGCCGTCAGCGACCGCGACCACGCGTGCGAGATCGCGTTCGTGTGCTCGCTCGCGATGGTGCACCTCTCCCGTTTCGCCGAGGACTGGATCTTCTTCGCGACGAGCGAAGCGCGCTTCCTCGAGCTCTCCGACGCCGTCGCGACGGGCTCGAGCTTGATGCCGCAGAAGAAGAACCCCGACGGGCTCGAGCTGATCCGGGGCAAGACGGGCCGCGTGATCGGCGACCTCGCGGCGCTGCTCACGACGCTCAAGGGCCCGCCGCTCGCGTACGACAAGGACCTGCAGGAGGACAAGCCGGCGCTGTTCGACGCGCTCGACACCGTCGACGTCTGCCTGGCGGTCGCGGCGCTCGTCGTGCGCAACGCGCGCTTCGACGCCGACCGCTGCCGGAGCGAGGCGAACCGCGCGTTCGCGAACGCGACCGACGTCGCCGACCTCCTGGTCAAGCGCGGCATCCCGTTCCGCGACGCGCACGAGCGCGCCGGCCGCGTCGTGCGCGCCGCGCTCGAGGCCGGCGTCGTGCTCGCCGCGGTGCCCGACGCCGCGCGCGAGCGGCTCCTGCCCGACCTCACGTCGCTCGGCGCGCCCGGCTGGGCGCAGGTGCTCTC
>CAZQHA010000116.1:0-10880 GCA_964592795.1 uncultured Planctomycetaceae bacterium
CACTCGTCGGGGATGCCGTTCGAGTTGTTGTCGTTGCTGAACCCGCCGTCGATGTCGCACGAGTCGATCACGCCGTTGCCGTTGCAGTCCGGCGTTCCGGGACAACCCGGGGTCAGCTCGCCGATCCACGTGCCCCAGTTGTTCCCGGTGCGCGCGTACTCCTGGATCGTCCAGATCTTGAAGTCGTCGACGGGATCGACGCTCGTCAGGCTGTAGTCGCCCCAGCGGTTCGATCCGCCGCTGTCGGCGTGGTTGTAGGTGCCATCCCCGCTCTTGAGCAGGATCGGCGTCGCGGTCGCACCCGCCGGATCGCCCGCGTTGCGGCCGGTGAAGTACGCGGCCGCGTGCTGTCCCGAGTGCGAGCCGCTGAAGCCGAGCGCCACGTCGCCGTTGGCGTTCACCGAGATCGATCCGTCCATGTATCCGAGGACCGGATCGGAGATCGTCCCGACCTGCTGCGTCGTCACCGTCGCCGGGTTGATCTGGTACCAGCGGATCGCGGCGCGGTTGCTGACGCTGACGCCGTGGACCGTGTACACCGAGCCGTTGCGGTACACCGCGTTCATCGGCCGCGTGTCGAGCGCGTCGAGCGGCGCCACGCTCCCGAGCGCGGGCACGTCCGGCGGCCCGCTGTGATTGGGGATCGTCACGTTCCCGACCTCGGTGAGCGTCGGCGCGTTGAGCGGCGGGTTGATGCGGCGCAGCCGCAAGCTCGTCGAGTTGCGGCGCGACACGAGGTATTCCCCCGACGGCGTGCCGTACGTGACGCACGGCTGGATCGCGCCTTCCCACGGCAGCTGGCGCCACGCGGTGATCGTGCCCAGGCTCGGCGAGCCGGCGATCATCGGCGCCTTGTCGAGCGCGAAGATGCTCATGCCGAACACGCCGCCGACCATGTACGAGCAGGTGTAGATGCCGTTCTGGTCGACGCCGAGCGTCGGATAGTCGGGCCACGAGCTGGCATCCGCGCCCTGCGACACGACGAACGACGTCTTGAACCACGTGCCCGTCGGATCGGAGGTCGTCGACACCGCGATGAAGATGCGGTCGTCGAAGTTCGTCGACAGCACGATGAAGCGCTGGCTGTGCGGATCGAACACGCAGCGCGGGTCCGCGCCGGCCGATTGCCCGAAGAACGAGTTGATCGACGAGTTGAGCACGCGCTGGCCCGTGCTCTTCACGTACACCGAGATATTGGCGTTGACGACCGCGACGAAGTGGTTGATGCCGACCGAGCCGCACGTGTCCGGCGGGAGATAGCCGGCGCCGGTGTCGCCCAGGCGCGGACCGACGAAGCTCTCGCCCAGCGACGGCGGCACCGCCGGGACGACACCGAACATCTCGTCGCCCTGCGCCGACGGGGCGATCGGCTCGTCGATCACACCCGGAGGCGTCTGCGGCGGATGGATCACGTCCGCGCCGGTCGTCTGCGTCTCTTCGAACACGCCGGTTCCCGTTTCCCAAGTCAGGCCGCGGTAGCCCTTCGACGCGAGCTTCGCGCCGAACGGTTGATCGTCGAAGTCGATCACCTGCGCCGCTCCGCCGCCGTGCGGGCGGAACGCGAGGTCGTCGAGCGCGTACCATCCCGCGCCGCCGAACGCCGCTCCGGCGACGATCTCGATGCGATCGACGCCCTCGAACTTCATCGCGAGGAACTGCGGCTCGACGGTGAGCGGCTCGAGCTTCGCGCTGCGCGCGACTTCTCTGCCCGCGCGGTATCCAATGGCTTCGACGCCCTTGGCCCAATAACCGACTGCGCCTTGGCCGGCGAACCACGCGCCGTCGACGTCGACGCGCCCCGGGAAACCGATCCCCATCCGGGCGTCGCCCCACTGGTTCATGACGTAGCGCTCGCCGGAGTGCGGCGTCGCGGTCGCCGCGTTGCGCGACGGGACGATCCAAACACCCTGAGCTCCGTTGCGGCCCTTGGGGTTCTTCTCCGGTCCGGGCGGGCGGAGCGCTTCGCGCGCGAGCACCGCGTCCCAGCCCTCGACGACGGACGGCCCGTAGGCCGACGGGTCGAGCTTCTCGCCCTTGTGGACGACCGCCGTCTCGTCGAGGCCGGCCGCCCCGGCGGGCGGGACCTGCGGCGGCGGAACGGTCTCCGCGCCTTGGAAACGGGGTGAAAGAGCGAAGGGCGACGACGCCAGCACGACGACGGCGCCGGCCCACAGGAGGGAGCGGGGATGCATCACGCGGATTCCTCTCGGAAGGATCTCAGGAGGCTAACCGTTGGATGTTCCGAGAGGGAGAGGAGTTCCGCGCGGACGCGCAAACTTCTCGAACGTGGCCGCAACGCGGCTAAGGCCAGTCGACCGACAGCCCGCTCGACCAGTTCGTCGTCGCCGGCGTGCAGAAGCTCGGTGCGGCGTTCCGGTAGTAGAGCTGGTAGTACGCCGTCTGCGCCGGAGCCTGGAGGGTCGCGGCCGAGATCGGCGTCGTCTGCACGTCGTTCGGATAGGACCAGTAGCCGCCGTACGCGCCGTACTGTCCGGCGTTGTGACCGCCGAAGCGGATCAGCGCACCGTCGACGCAACGGATGCCGTCGCTCGACGCGACACCGTTCACGTCGGCGCCGTTGCCCTTGAGCAAGAGCCCAAACGCCATGTAGTTCGGCGGCGCGACTTGAACTCGGATGCGCAGCGTGTCGGGCGAAACCGTGCCGCTCGCCGAGAGGAGCGCGCCGTCCAAGTCGAACGAGTTCGCGCACCCGTGACCGGTCGCGGCGGGCGGCGAAGGCACCGTGTTCGGCAGTGAGCACGGACACGGCGAGGGCAGCGTCCCGTCGCCGAAGCAGAAGCTCTCGTACGGCTGCGCCTTGAACGTGAACGCGTACGACGCGCCGGCTACGGAGGCCGAGTTGTTGCTCTGATCGCCGTCGATTCCGGTCGCGTTGGAATCTTCCCCGGCCGCTCCGACGACGACGACGCCGTTCGCGATCGCGCGACCGAAGCGGTCCTCCGTTCCCGGGTTCGACGCCTTCAAGTACGCCTCGTTTTCCGCCGTCGATCAGTCGTTGTGGAATGCGGGAGCGGCGGCGATCTATCGGCGCACCGGTGTGACGCGGAGCCAGACTCCCGAGTTCCCGCAGCGATCTCGCTGACTACTGCACTTCGCGGGTCGCGAGCGTGAGCCTCACCTGCGACTCCTCGCCGTCCCGGCGGTAGCGCACCTGCACGACGTCGCCGGCCTTGTACACCTGCAGCACGTACGTCAGGTCGTAGATCGTCTCGATCTTCACGTCGCCGATCTGGAGGAGCACGTCGCCCGCGATGAGGCCCGCGCGCTCGGCCGGGCTGCCGGCCGACGTGCCGTCGAGCAGCACGCCCGGTCCTTCGAACGTGTACGACGGCACCGAGCCGAACCACGTGCGGAAACCGCCGCGCGCGGCGCCTTCGCGCTCGGGGTCGACCTTGGGCTCGACGAACGCGAGCACCGGCTCCTCCGCCATGCGCGTCACGAGGTCGACGCCCAGTCGCGCGACCTTGCCCGTCGCCTCCGCGTCGAAGCGCTCCACGTCGTCGGTGGGCTTGTGGTAATCGGCGTGCAGTCCGCTGAAGAGGTGGAGCGCGGGGATCTTCCTCTTGATGAACGTCTGGTGGTCGCTGCTGCCGCCGAGCGCGCCGCCGGCCGGGTTCGCGACGACCGTCAGCCCCGCCGCTTCGCCGACGGACGACATCCAACCCGCGAACGGCGGCGACGTGCCGACGCCGAGGATCTGCAAGCGGCCGTTGCCCGCGCGACCGACCATGTCGAGGTTGAGGTTCGCGCGCACGCTCTCGATCGGCACCGTCGGGCGAACGGCCCAGTGCTCGCTGCCGAGGAGTCCCAGCTCCTCGCCCGACCACAGCGCGAACACGAGATCGCACGGCGGCGTTCCCTGCTCCTTGAAGATCCGCGCCATCTCGAGCACCGCCGCCGTGCCGCTGGCGTTGTCGTCCGCGCCGTTGTGGATCTGCCCGATCTTGTCGGGCGCGAGAGATCCCGTGCCGCCGTGGCCGAGGTGGTCGTAGTGCGCGCCGATCACGATCGTGCGCGAAGAGTCCTTGCCGGGCAGCTTCGCGAGCACGTTGTACGCCGCGCCGCTCTCGCGGATCACGTCGGCGAAGATCGACGCGGTGCGCGGCTGTCCCGCGAAGTACGACGCTTCGAGAGCGCCGCCGCCGTTGCCGCGCGCCGGCGCGCCCAGCGAGCCCTCGTATCCGGGGAGCAGCTCCGCGGCGACCGTCGCGCTCACCATCACCGCCGGAATGCCGGCGCGCGCCGATTGCCCCGCGTCGAACGCGAGCAGCGGCAATCCGGTGTCGAACGGAGAGGGCGCGAGGATCACGCCGATCGCGCCGCGCCGCTTCGCCGTCATGACCTTGGTGAAGATCGATCCACCCGATCCCCAGCTCTTGTCCTTGCTGACGAGCTGTGTGTCGGACGAATCGCTCTTCACGGGCTCGCTCGGAACGGACGGCGTGCCGCGCACGATGAACGCGATCGCGCCTTGGATGTCCTTGTCGTGGTAATCGTTCCAGCCGCGGTCCTTGTCCTCGATGCCGAAGCCGCAGAAGACGAGGGGACCGGAGACTCGTCCGCGCTCCGAGCAGAAGAGCGGCACCACCGTCGGCGCGCGCCACGTGTCCGCGTCCTTCTCCTGGACCGCGACGCTCGACTCGCCGCCGTCCTTCGCATCGAGCGGCACGGTGAACTCCTGCAGGTAGCCGTTCGTGCCCGCGGGGGCGAGGCCGAGCGCGCGAAAGCGCTCCGCGATCCACTCGCCCGCGACACGGCCTTGTTCCGTTCCGGCGCGCCGGCCCTCGCGCGCGTCGTCCGCGAGCCACTTCACGTCCGAGAGCAGTCGGTCGGAGTCGGACTTCGGGACCGAGCTCGAGGGGGATGCGCTGCACGCGGCGAGCCAGAGCAACACGAACGGCGTCGATCGGTGGATCTGCATGGGATGCGATCGTACCGGCGGGTGCGGTCGATTCCACGTGCCCGTATGCTGGTCGCCCATGCATCTCCAGGTCCTGGCGAGCGGCAGCGAGGGCAACAGCACGCTGATCCGCGCCGGCGAGACGAGCCTGCTCGTCGACGCCGGTCTCTCCAAGGTGGACATGCAGGCGCGTCTCGAAGAAGCGCGCCTCCCCGTCGGTGGACTCGATCACGTGGTGGTGACCCACGGCCACCTCGACCACGCCCGCAGCAGTGGCGCGATCGCGCGCCGCGATCGAGCGACGCTGCACTGCGCGGAGAGCATGATGCGCCACGCGTCCGCGCGACGCTCGCCGCGTCTCGCGACGATCACGATCGATCGTCCGTTCACGGTCGAGTCGCGGCGCGGCGGCGACACCGTGCAGCTGACGCCCGTCGGACTCCCCCACGACTGCGATCCGACGGTCGCGTACAAGGTCGAGCACGACGGGCGCGCGGCGGTGATCCTGACCGACATGGGCGCGCCGAACGACGCGGTCGCGGAGCGGCTCGCGGGCGCGCACGTGCTCGTGCTCGAGTTCAACTACGACCCCGAGCTGATGCGCGTGGGTCCGTACCCGGCGGTGCTGCAGCGGCGCATCACCGGCAGCCGCGGGCACCTCTCGAACGAGCAGGCGGGATGCATGCTCGAGCGCCTCGCGGGACCGGAGCTGCACACGCTCGTGCTCGCGCACCTCTCGCTGAAGACGAATCGGCCGGAGCTCGCGCTCGAGGTGGCGCACGCGACGCTCGCGCGTCTGGGACTCGGACACGTGCGGGTGCTCGTCGCGAGCCAGCACGAGAACGGTCCGAGCCTGGCGGTCTGAGATGCGGGCCACGCGCGCGCTCGCTCTCTCGTGGATCGCCGCGTGCGCGAGCGCGCCCGAGCCCGCGGCGGTGCAGCGACCTGCGGCGCGCGACGTCACGCTCGAGTTCGAGGTCGCGCCGGGTCTCGAGGTGCTCGTCTTCGCCGAGAGCCCGCAGCTCCACAACCCGACGGCGATCGACGTCGACGCGCGCGGCCGCGTGTGGGTCACCGAAGCGGTGAACTACCGCCAGTGGGACGGCCGCAATCCAGGCCTTCACCATGACGCGGGCGACCGCGTGATGATCCTCGAGGACACGGACGGCGACGGCGCGTGCGACTCGTCGAAGGTGTTCGTCCAGGATCCCGATCTCGTCGCGCCGCTCGGCATCGCGGTGATCGGCAACCAGGTCGTCGTGTCGTGCTCGCCGTCGATCTTCGTCTACACCGACGAAGACGGCGACGATCGATCGGACAAGCGCGAGGTGTTCCTCACGGGCTTCGGCGGTCGCGACCACGACCACGGCGTGCACTCGGTCGTCGTCGGGCCGGACGGACGCTGGTACTTCGCCGTCGGGAACGCGGGACCGCATCTCGTCACGGATCGCGGCGGCTTCGAGCTGCGCTCGGGATCGATCTACACGGGCGGCGGACAGTTCGAGGCCGACAACCGTCCGGGCCTCGAGTCGAGCGACGGCCGCGTGTGGACCGGCGGGTTGATGCTGCGCGTCGATCCCGACGGATCGAACCTCGAGGTGCTCGCGCACAACTTCCGCAATCCCTACGAGGTCGCGCTCGACTCGTTCGGGAACCTGTACACGAGCGACAACGACGACGACGGCAACCAGGCGTGTCGCACGACGTGGGTGATGGAGGGCGGGAACTACGGCTTCTTCTCCGCCGACGGATCGCGCACGTGGCAGGCCGATCGCCGGCCCGGGCAGTCGACGGAGCGCGCGCACTGGCACCAAGACGATCCGGGCGTGATGCCGGCGGGACTGATCCAGGGCGCGGGCGGACCGACCGGCGTCGCGGTGTACGAGGGCGGCTTGCTCGCGGATTGGCGCGGCGCGGTGCTCGCCGCGGACGCCGGCCGCAACCTTGTGTGGGGACATCGGCCGTCGTCGAAGGGCTCGGCGATCGAGCTCGAGCGCGGCGTGTTCCTCGCCGCGCGTGCAACCGGGGACGAGCGCGCTGCACGCTGGTTCCGCCCGAGCGACGTGTGCGCCGGCGTCGACGGCGCGGTGTTCGTGTCGGACTGGTGGGATCCGGGCGTCGGCGGTCACCAAGCCGGCGACGGCGCAGCGTACGGCCGCATCCTGCGCGTCGCGCCCAAGGGTCACCGCGCGCGCGTGCCGCGCGTCGAACCGTCGACGGTCGAAGGCGCGATCCTCGCGCTCGAGAGTCCGGCGGTGAACGTGCGCGCGCTCGGCGTTGCCGCACTGCGGCAGCTCGGCGACCGCGCGACAGAGGCGCTCATCGAACGCTGGAACGGCGACGATCCGATCCTGCGCGCTCGCGCCCTCTGGATCCTGACGCACGTCGCTCATCCGGCCGTCGCGCTCAAGGCCGCGACGAGCGACGCCGACGAGCGCATCGCCGTCACCGGGATCCGCGCGGCGCAGGCCGTCGGGCTCCCGGCGACGAAGATCGCGCAGTTCACTCCGCACCACGATGCGTCCCCGAGCGTTCCGCTCTTGCGACACCGCTCGCCGCAGGTGCGGCGGCAGATGGCGAACGCGTTCGGCGAGCCCGACGGCGAGACTCGCATCAGCGCGATCGTCGAGCTCGCGCGCGAACACGAAGCCGGCGATCGGACGATGCTCGAGGCGATCGGCGCGGCGGCCGATGCGGACGCCGACTCGATCGCGTCGCGCTGGGAGTCGGAGCTCGGCGCTCCGCCGTTGAAGTGGTCGCCCGCCTACGCGGAGCTGATGTGGCGCGTGCACCCTCCGCGGAGCGTCGCGGCATTCGTCGAACGCGCGCACGCCGAGTCGCTCTCCGAATCCGATCGACGGCGCGCGGTCGACGCGCTCGCGTTCATCGGCACGCGCGAGGCCGCGACGGCGATGCTGGATCTCGCGCAGACGGGCCCCGAGGACGTGCGCGAGCTCGCGGCGTGGTGGATCGAAGCGAAGGACGGCGGCGAGTGGCGCGAGCACCAGCTCGCGGCGAAGCTGGGTCCGCGCGGCCGCGACGGCGTGCGCCGTGTGTTCGCGAGCGGCGTCCTCGAGTCGGGCTCGGTCGACATCGACGTCGACGTCACCGGCGCGACGCAGCTCTGGCTCGTCGTCGATGACGGCAAGAACGGCAACGGCCACGACTGGGCCGATTGGATCCAGCCGACGCTCCGCGGTCCGGCCGGTGAGCTCTCGCTCGCGTCGGCGCCGTGGTCGCGCGCCGAAGCGGCGTGGGGCGACGTGCACGCCGGGAAGAACTGCGGCGGCGGACCGCTCGCGATCGGCGGGACGTCGTTCGAGCACGGCATCGGGACGCACGCGGACTCGGAGATCGTGTTCGCGGTCCCGGCGGGCTACACGCGTTTCACGGCGACGGCGGGTCTCGACGACGGCGGGACGCGGCAGCCCGGAGCGAGACCCGAGCTCGAATTCGAGGTGTACACCGACGCACCGCCGGACCGCGGCGCGCAGCGCGCCATGCTCGCGACGCTCGTGAGCGCGACCGCGAGCGACGCGGAGATCGCGGACGCGGTCGAGAGATTGTGCGCCGATCGCGAAGGCGGCCTCGCGCTCGTGGGACTCGCGCGCGAAGGCAAGCTCGGCGAGCGCGCGAGCGCCGTCGCGGCCGCGCGCATCTTTCGTCACGACGATCTCGCGGTGCGCGCGCTCGCGAGCGAGGTCTTCGCGCGTCCGAACGCGAGCGGAGAGGTGCTGCCTCCCGTGCCCGAGCTCGCACGCGTGCCGGGCGACGCGCGCGCCGGCCAGCGGATCTTCTTCTCGCGGTCCGCCGGCTGCTCGGCGTGCCACACGTTCCACGGCCGCGGCGGCGACATCGGTCCCGACCTCACCGCGATCGCGCAGAAGTACGGACGGATGGAGATGCTCGACGCGATCTTGAATCCGAGCCGCGCGATCGCGTTCGGCTACGACACGTGGATCGTCGAGACGACGGACGGCGAGCTCGTGTCGGGGTTCCTGCTCGCCGAGGGCGACGACTTGATGATCAAGGACACCGCGGGCCGCCGGCGGATCCTCGCGGCCGCCGACGTCGCGTCGCGTCACAAGATGAAGTCGTCGACGATGCCCGACAACGTGGCGCTCGGGCTCGCGGCGCAGGATCTCGCCGACCTCGTGTCGTTCCTCCAGTCGGATCCGAACGCACGCGGCACGCCGCAAGGGTCGCGCGCGCTCTTCAACGGCCGGGATCTCTCGGGTTGGACGTTCCATCTCGACGATCCCGGCGCGCGCGCGGACGACGTGTGGACGGTGAGCAACGGCGTGCTCCACTGCCGCGGAACGCCGATCGGGTACCTGCGCACGGTGGAAGACTTCGAGAGCTTCCACTTGACGCTCGAGTGGCGCTTCCCGCCCGGCTCGCAGCCCGGCAACTCCGGCGTGCTCTTGCGCATGGTCGGCGCGGACAAGGTCTGGCCGAAGAGCATCGAGGCGCAGCTCCAGAGCGGCTCCGCCGGCGACATCTGGAACATCGACGAGTTCCCGATGGAGACCGATCGCGCGCTCACGAGCGGGCGGCGGACGAAGCGGCTCGCGCCGTCGAGCGAGAATCCCCCCGGCGAGTGGAATCGTTACGACATCACGCTCGACGGCGGAAAGCTCGTCCTCGTCGTGAACGGTGTCGAGCAGAACGTCGCGACGTGGTGCGAGGAAGTGCCGGGCAAGATCTGCCTCCAATCGGAAGGCGCGGCGATCGAGTTCCGAAACATCCGAATCGCGCCCCTCGATCGCCGCTGAGCCCTGTCGCCAAAGCGATTTACGTGCGACGCTGTCAGGATCGCCCGCTTTCGTGGCGGGCCGTCGAGCTCTTTCCTGCGTCTGGTCCGGACGAACGTGTCCCGAGGAGTCCCCCCCATGACGATGCTTCGTTTCGCCGCCGTCTGCTTCCTGATCTCCGCCGGATCCGCGCAGGACATCACCCCCGCCCCCCAATCGGACGATTTCCAGAAGAACCGGATCGAGTCGCCTGATCCCGGCGGGCAGGAGCAATCGGTGCTCGCTCCCGGCACCGACCGCTGCATGGGCGCGACGTGGGAGCCGACGATCGCGGTCGACCCCGGCAATCCGCTCGTCGTCGTCACCGCGCAGTTCACGACGATGCAGATCTCGTTCGACGGCGGGCTCACGTTCCCGCAGTCGATCACGGCGAACGTCCCGGGCCCGACGCCGAGCGATCCGGGTTGGTGCGCCGGCGGCGATCCGTCGCTCGCGTTCGACAGCCAGGGACGGCTCTTCATCACGTACCTGGGCACGCGCCTCGTGACGGGCTTCAACTGCAACAACTGTCCGGGCACGACCGGCTGCTCCGCGGGACGCGACGTCTTCATGAGCGGCTACCAGCGCGCCGGCAACGCGTTCGTCCTCTTCATGGGGCCGCAGAACGTGACCGCGCTCTCCAATCACGGCGCGCCGCACAACGCCGACAAGGAGTGGATCGCGGCCGACTACTTCCCGGGCAGCTCGCTCTTCTCCGATCGCCTGCACGTCGTGTGGGCGGACCTCGACCAGGAGCCGTGGGAGATCTGGACCACGACGTCGACGAATTCCGGGCTCACGTGGAGCAACGCGCAGCGGCTGTCGGTCGCGAGCGAAGGCCGCCGCGTTTGGCCGCCGCACATCGCGGTCGCGCCGAACCACGACGTGTACGTCGCCTACCACGCGCAGAAGCAGTTCCTCGACGGCTCGCCGGACTTCGACGTGCCCGACGGCAAGAGCGGCCGCGTGATCCTGCACCGCTCGACGAACGGCGGCGGCTCGTACACGAAGACCGCCGAGAACCCGTTCGACGCCGACGACTCGACGTTCAGCGAGTCGGACATGACCTGGAACGTGCAGCACAAGCCGAACGGCGTGATCGCGAACGCGTCGTACTGGCTCCTCGGCGCGCTGCAGCCCTGGATCCTGTGCGATCCGGGCATCGC
>CAZQHA010000117.1:0-10824 GCA_964592795.1 uncultured Planctomycetaceae bacterium
TGCTCGCGACGTTCGATCGCGTCGCGTCGCTGCCGTCGCGGGTCCTGATCTGCGGAGAGAGCGGGACGGGGAAGGAGCTCGTCGCATGCGCGCTGCACGACCGCGGCGCGCGGGCGAAGCATCCGTTCGTGCCGATCAACTGCGCCGCGATCCCCGAGACGCTGCTCGAGAGCGAGCTGTTCGGCCACGCGAAGGGCGCGTTCACCGGCGCGATCGAGAACAAGGAAGGTCTGCTCAAGACCGCGGGCGAAGGCACGATCTTCCTCGACGAGCTGGGCGAGATGCCGCTCGCGATCCAGGCCAAGCTGCTGCGCGCGATCGAGACGAACGAGATCCAGCCCGTGGGTTCGACGCGCCGGATCCCGATCCAGGCGCGCCTCGTGACGGCGACGAACCGCGACCTGCGCGCCGAATCGAAAGCCGGACGCTTCCGCGAAGACCTCTTCTTTCGCCTGGCGGTCGTCGAGATCGCGGTGCCGCCGCTGCGCGAGCGGCGCGAGGACATCCCGCTGCTCGCCAACCACTTCGTGCTCAAGTACGCGCGCGAGTTGGGTCGCGACGTGCGCGGCATCTCGCGCGACGCGCTGCGCCTCCTCACGGGCCACGAATGGCGCGGGAACATCCGCGAGCTCTCGAACTCGATGGAGCGCGCCGTGATCTTCGCGACCGGTCAGGAGATCACCCCGAGCGATCTCCCGGATTCGTTCCGCGGCGTGACGCCGCGCGACGCCGAGTACCCGGCGCTGCTCGACGTGGCGACGCGCGAGTTCGAGCGCGGCCACATCCTGAAGGTCATCGAACAGTGCGGCGGCAACAAGCGCAAGGCGGCGAAGATGCTCGGGATCGGCGCGACGTCGCTGTATCGAAAGCTCGGCGTTCCGACGGAAGCGGAAGAGGCGACCGAGTAGGCGCTCACTCCCCCTTCCACAAGTTCGGATACTTCTCGACGAAGCCCGCCGCGTTGACGCGCAAGAGCGCGGAGTATTCGAAGCGCGGCGCCTCGTACCAGTACGTGTCGTCGCCGCGCCGCTCGTAGCGCTGGAGCAACACGCTCAGCGTGCCTTCCGTGACGTCGAACCACGCGACGGGCACGTCCGCGGCTTGTCCGACGTCGAGCGCGACGCGCCGCAGCTGCGTCAGGTTCGTCGCCGGCGTGAAGCCGAAGTCCAAGTCGACGCACGAGCTCAGCGGCACGGCGCGCGTCAGTCCCGGCTCGCGCTCGCGGTCCTGGATCACGTCGCCGTTCAACCGCCATGCGCCGAGGTGCTCGCGTTCGAATTGAACGTCGATCGCGCGGAGTCCGATCCAGCCGCGCACGAAACCGGAGCGCGTGCGCCACTCGCCGTCGCAGCGCACCTGGTAGGCGAGCGTCGCCGGGCTGCCTTCGTGCTGGAACACCGCGACGCCATCGAGCTGCCACCCGTCCGGGCGCTGCGCGAGACGGCAAGCGTCGTGACCCGGCGCATCGAGCCGACGCCACAGCATCGTTTCCATGGGATGGACTGATCCTAAACGAGGAGCGAGTCGATTCGTGGTTTCGCGGTATCGATCCGCCTGCGTCAGGCGAGCGGCAAGGGTTCGCCGCAGCGCGTCATCTGGTCGTGAAGAGCGAGCATCGAGCTCACCGCGGGGGTCGGGCTGCCGCTCCCGACCGTCTCGAGATAGCGGCACGTGGCGTACTTCGAAGCCGCGCCTTCGTAGTCGCGCAACCACGACGCGAAGCTCTGCTGCACGTCCTTGTCCACGCGCGGGTGCTGGCCCGGCGGCGGGCCCATCCCGCAGCGCCACGGCTTCGGAGTGAGACGCGCGCGGAAGCTCTTCTGCACCTGACAGAGCTTCGCGAACGCGGGATCGGTGTGCGTGGCGCGCATCAGCTCCTGCGTCTCGCGCGCCGTGGGGTCGAACTCCCGATCGATCGCCATCGCGCGCAGCCCCGACGCCGTCCGGTACAGCCGGAACGTCGCCTGCCCGTAGGCGAACGTGAGCGTGTCGCGCAGGAAGGCGATCGCCTTCTCCTCGGCCGACGGGCCGCCGAACATGCGACGGAGCGATTGTCCGAGGCTCTGTTCGGGAAGATCGACGTCCAGGAACAGCATGCCCGCCGCGTTGAGCACGAGCGCGCCGTACCCGTTGCGCGTGACGAGCGCCGCCGGCTCGGCCGCCGTCGCGCCGTCGAACGTGCGGAGGATCTCCTCCTTCAGCGGCCGATTGCCGTAGGCGTACTGATCGGGAAACGATTCGCCTTGGCGGATGCGTTCCAACGTGCGGTGCAGGCGATCCGCGGCGCAGGTGCTCGCGCTCGGCGCGTCGTCGCCCCAACCCCAGACGGTGACGGGGAGCACGCGCCCGTCGGGAAGCGTCGCGTCCGCGGTGGCCTTCGTCCATGCGAGCGGGATCTTCATCGCTGCGCGCTCGGTCGGAGCTTCTCCAGCACGGCCGCGTTCACCCAGAACACGTCCCCGCCGGTGGTCGTCTTCCACGTGTCTCCGTAGCGACGCGAAAAGAAGAGATGCGATCCGTCGGGCGACACCATCGGACAGTACTCGTGGTCGGCGGTATTGACGTTCCGGCCCAGGTTCCGCGGCTCGCTCCATGATCCGTCGGGGAGTCGAAACGAGCAAAACAGATCGCCGCGTCCTTCGCTCGGCGGACGGCGCGACGAGAACACCATGTAGCTCTCGTCCGGCGCGACGTACGTGTCGCCGACGCCGAGCTCGTGTTGGATCGGAGGCCCGAGTCGCACGGGCTCGTCGAACCTTCCATCCGGAAGTCGCTGCGCGCGATACAGCTGATTCCGTCCCTCCGGCTCGCTGTCGCGATCCGAGCTGAAATAGAGGCTGCCGTCCGCGACGACGGTCGCGTAGATCTCGGTCGAATCCGTTCGAACCGGCGGAGGGAGCGCCTGTGCCGTCGTCCAGCGACCGTCCACGCGGCGGCTGACCCACAGGTCATCTCCGGTCGCACCGCTCGCATATTCGTGCGGATGGTTGCCGAGGAAGTAGAGCGCCTCTCCATCGGGCGAGAGCGCCATGTCGACGGCCATCGCGCTCACGCGAGTCGGGAACAGGTGCAGCGGCGCCGGCGTCGTCCACGCATCTCCCTCGAGCACCGAGTGGAAGATCACGGGCTGCTCGTTGACGACGCGCGCGAAGAAGAACTCGCGGCCGTCGGGCGAGATCACACTATTGAGCTCGATCGCATCGGTGTTCACGAAGCCCGGCGCGAACGGGAGCGGCGTGTCGCCGGGGAGCGACGCGTCCAAGAAGCGCCGACGGACCGGGACGTCGGAGGAGAGCGAGTGGGTGCCGGAGCACGCGCACAGCAGAGCGAGACAGAGAACGAAGGTCCGCGGGCTCATCCGAATCGTCTCCAGTTTCAGTGCGTGTCGAGCGCGACCACTCCCACGAGCGCGAGATCCTCCAGGTAGCGCTGCACGATCGCGAGCGGAATCGGGCCGAACTCACCGATCAACGCTTCGCGGATCTGCGCGACGCTGCGCTTGCCGTCGATGAAGTTGACGAGCTCGAAGCGCTTGTCGCCGTTCATCGTCGCGCCTTCGTTCGACCAGAACGAGCTTCGGCCGTCGGGCAGCCTGCTCTCCGGCAACCCGAAGTCGAGCGGACCGCGCGTGAGCCGTCTCGGCACTCGCGGATCCGCCTCGAACGTCACCCGAGCACCGGACGAGTCGATCCGTTCCAGCTCGCGCTCCAGCGGCTGGCCCATGGCGGCGAGGGCTTCCTGGAAGCGCTTCACCTCGTCCGCGGCGGCGTGGGTCTGCGTGAACGACAACGTGCTGTTCAACTCGTCGAGGGCGACCGCACGCGCACGCGAGAGCATCGCGCGCGACTCCGCAACAGCCGTGGCACGGTCGTTCGAGCTCGCGGCCAGGACATGACTACGGGCCCGCGCGTACCCACCGGACACGTGCGCGCTCGCTCCTCGGAACGCGAGCGACGCGAGCTCGAGCTCCTCCCGCGGATCGAGGTTCGCGAGATGCCACAACGTGAACAACGCGATGAGCTCGCACCGCTCGAGCTCGACCGGATCGACCTTGTCGGGCGTGTCCTCGCTCGTGTGGTGCGTGTAGTCCGGATCGTGGCTGAACATCACCGCCGGCACCTTGCGGTCGAGCAGCATCATGTGGTCGCTGCCGCCGCTGTACGGAGTGCGCCGCCAGTTGAACGCGCCGAGCGAGCCGCGCGGCGTGCGGACGTTCAGCTCCTCGACGTGCTCGGCCATCTTCTCGACGAGATCGTCGAGCACCGACGGGATCGAATCGGGGCAATCGGTGAGCACGAGCTTCGAGTGCAGCTTCTCGAGGTCCTCGCCCACCATGTCGAGGTTCATGTTCGCGAGCACCTTGCCGCCCAGCGCGGGACCGCACAGCTCGGGATGCTTGTCGATCCACGCCATCGTCCCGTGCCACTCGGGCACCCACAGGAAGCGCAGCGTGCGGCTCGGCGGCTCGAGACGCTTTGACGCGATCAACCGTTTCAGCGTGCATGCGATGTCGAGGATCGCCGCCGAGCCGCTCGCGTTGTCGTTCGCAGATTCCTTGGGGTGGTCGAGGTGCGCGGTGAAGAGCAGCTCCTCGTCGGGCCTTTCCGTGCCCGCGATGCGCACGCACACGACGTCCATGAAGTAGGGCTCGAGCCCGATGCCCTTCACGAAGCCGCGCAGCACGACCTTCTTGCCCGATGCGAGCCAATTGCGCAGCCGCTCGCCTTGGCGATTCGTCAGGTTGAAGCCGAACGTCGTCTTCTCGAGCTCGTCCGCGCGCGGCCACATGCCCGTGTACGCGAGCATGTCGGGGTACTCCGCGGCGCGCGAGTCGGCGAGGTAGCACACGACCGCCGCCGCACCGTGCTTCAGCACGGCCAAGCGGTGCACCGCGCCGCCGTAGCCCGTCGCGAGCACGAACTTGCCGCGCACGTCCTTGCCGGCGTAGTCGGCGTCGCTCGTGCCCGCGCCGACGTCGACGAGCTCCGCCGTCACGTCGCCCGTGTTCGAGTACGTGATCACGCTCATCGCGATCTCGGGGTAGCCGACGATGCGCTCGTCGACCGGCTCGATCACGCGCAGCTCGGCCGACTCGATGTCCCAACCCGACGGAGATTGCCACGTCTGGTAGACGATCTTGCCGTCGCTCGGATACGACTCGATCCAGGCTTCGCTCTCGCCGAGTCCGGCCTTGCGCAGCTCGCCGAGCACGTACTCCGCCGAATGTCGATAGCCGCGCGAGCCTTGGATGCGGTGGTGCCGCGTGATCGCGATCACGTACTCCTTGGCGATCTCGCCCGACAGCGCTTCGTGGAACAGCGTGGCGAGCTGCGGATCGAACGGACGACCTTGCGGCGCGGGCGAGATCGCGAGCGCGCACAGCAAGTTCCACATCACGAGAGTCATCGAACCTCCTTCAATCCCGCAGCCCACTCTTCGCGACCCAGAGGATGCGCCGCCCGCCTAGGCCACGCTCGTGGATGGCAGGAGGGCGCGAGAGTGGCGAACGCCGGCAAGATCCGGCGGAATCGCGAGCTCTCCTTCCGCATGGGCGCAGGGATTCTGTCACGCAGCCGTCCGAGCGACCACGGGACTTGCGCGATCCGTGACGCGGGACCTCAGCGGCCGTCGCCCCTCCAGCCCTGGAGCAAGCGCACGTAGTTCGCTCGCTCGTACGCGCGCGGATCGGGGCAGCGCGCGTGGTTCATGCTGCCGCGCATCTGCTCGAGCGATTCGTACTCGTGCTCGACGACCCATGTGCGCAGCCCGTCCAACACGGCGGCCAGGTGCTCGGGCCCGTGCATCAAGAGCGCGGACACGAGCTGCACTCCGTGCGCGCCGGACAGGATCGCCTTGACCGCGTCGATCGGTCGATGCACGCCGCCGCTGATCGCGAGCGAGCCCGGGAACCACGGGCTCAGGATCGCGGTCCAACGCAATCGCTGCAGGAGCTCGGACGATTCGGACAGCCGCAGCACGCGCACGGTCTCGAGCGTCTCGGGGTCGATGTCGGCTTGATAGAAGCGATTGAAGAGCACGAGGCCGTTCGCGCCCGCCCGGCTCAGCTCGCGCGCGAACGACGGCAGCGCGGTGTACTGCGGCGAGAGCTTGACCGCGATCGGGATCCCCACCGACCGCCGCACGGCCGCGACGGTCGCGATGGCCCTGCGCTCGACGGCCTCGGCGGTCTCGTCGGGGTCGACGGAGAGGCCGTAGAGGTTGAGCTCGAGCGCGTCCGCACCCGCCTCCTCCATCCGCTTCGCGTACTCGAGCCACGCGCCGAGGGTCGTGCCGTTCAGCGAGCCGATCACGGGCACGTCGACGGCGTTGTGGATCCGGGTGAGCTGCTCCAGGTATTCGTCCGGACCGAGCGCGTACTCCGCGCTGCGTGGGAAGTAGCTCTGCGCCTCGAAGTGCGCCGATGCGTGCGCTTCCAGCCGCTCGAGTCGCTCGAGCTCCTCGCCCTCGATCTGCTCCTCGAACAGCGAATGCATGACGATCGCCGACGCACCCGCGTCCTCGAGGCGCCGCACCGCGTCCATGTCGTCGACGAGCGGCGATGCTCCCGCCATCAGCGGGTGCGCGAGCTTCAGGCCCAAGTATTCGGTCGAGAGGTCCATGGTGCGTGCCTCAACCGTTCTGCGCCGCAGCCGCCTCGCGCGCCGCGAGCCGCTCGAGCACTGCTCGCCGCGCGTCCGCCTCTTGCTGCGATCGCTCGAGCAACGTCTTGAACCGGCTCGGGTTCGCCTGCTCGACCATGCGGAAGCGCGCTTCGTTGCGCATGTACTGCGAGAGCGACGTCGTCGCGGGGCCGGAGTCCAGCACGAGCGCGGGCTCTCCCGCGTCGCGCCGACGCGGGTCGAAGCGGTACACCGGCCAGGCGCCCGACGACACGGCCAGCTTCTGTTGCTCCGCGCCGAAGCGCATGTCGTAGCCGTGCGCGATGCAGTGACTGTACGCGATCACGAGCGACGGACCGGGGAACGCGTCGGCTTCCTGCAGCGCCCGCACGGCTTGAGCGTCCTTCGCTCCCAGCGCGATGCGCGCGACGTAACACGTGCCGTAGCTCATCGCCATCATCGCCAAGTCTTTCTTCGCGACCGACTTGCCCGCGGAGGCGAACTTCGCGGCCGCGCCCCGCGGCGTCGACTTCGATTGCTGGCCGCCGGTGTTCGAGTAGACCTCGGTGTCGAGCACGAGCACGTTCACCTTCGCACCGGTCGACAGGACGTGATCGAGGCCACCGAAGCCGATGTCGTAGGCCCACCCGTCGCCGCCGACGAGCCACACCGTCTTGCGGACGAGGGCATCGGCCGCGCGGTCGAGCATGCGCGCCAGCGGGTCGTCGATCGCGCGCAGGCGCTCGCGCAGGAGCACCACGCGTTCGCGCTGCGCCGCCACCGCCGCGTCGTCGTTCTCGTCGACGGCCAGGATCGCGCTCGCGAGCTCCGCTCCCACGCGTTCGCTCAAGTGCGCGAGCCATGCGCGGGCTTGCTCGCGCTGCGCGTCGGCGCCGAGTCGCAAGCCGAGCCCGAACTCCGCGTTGTCCTCGAAGAGCGAGTTGCACCACGCCGGTCCGCGGCCCGCGCGGTTGGCGCCGTACGGCGTCGTCGGGAGGTTGCCGCCGTAGATCGAGGAGCAGCCCGTCGCGTTCGCGATGAGCAGTCGATCTCCCCAGAGCTGCGTGAGCAGCTTGATGTACGGAGTCTCGCCGCAGCCCGCGCACGCGCCCGAGCTCTCGAACAAGGGCTCGAGGAGCTGCGTCCCCTTGTTGTCGAGCTTGAGTCGCGCGCGATCGGGCTCGGGCAAGTCGAGGAAGAAGCGATAGCATTCGCGCTCGCGCTCCCGGATCGGAGCTTGCGCCGTCATCGCCAGCGCCTTGCGGCGCGGATTGGCCTTGTCCTTCGCCGGACACACCTCGACGCACAAGCCGCAGCCGGTGCAGTCCTCGGGTGCGACTTGCAGCGTGTACTGCATGTCCGCCAACTCGGAGCCGCGGTACGCGGTCGACACGAACCCCGCGGGGGCGTGCGCGAGCTGTCCGGGCTCGTACACCTTGGGCCGAATCGCGGCGTGCGGACACATCAGCGCGCACTTGTTGCACTGGATGCAGAGCGCGGTGTCCCAGACCGGGATCTCGACGGCGATGTTGCGCTTCTCGAAGCGACCCGTGCCCGTCGGCCACGTTCCGTCGACCGGGAATGCGCTCACCGGCAACGCGTCGCCGTGACCGGCGACGATCGCGGCCGTCACGCGCTTCGCGAAGTCGCTGGCGCCCGGCTCGAGCGGCGGCGGTCGGACGCGCGTGCTCGTCGCGAGCGCCGGGATCTCGACGCGCCGCAGGTGCGCGAGCGCCGCGTCGATCGCCGCGCAGTTTTTCTCGACCAGCGCGGTGCCCTTCTTGCCGTACGTCTTGCGCGCCGCGTCCTTGATGCGCGCGATCGCGTCCTCGCGCGGCAGCACGCCCGACATCGCGAAGAAGCACGTCTGCATGACGGTGTTGATGCGCCCGCCGACGCCCGCATCACGCGCGACGCGCGCCGCGTCGATCGCCCACACCTCGAGGTGCTTGGCCTGGATCTCTCGCTGGACCTCGCGCGGGAACCTGTCCCACACCTCGCCCGCATCGCACGCCGCGTTGACGAGCAGCGTGCCGCCGTCGGCCGCGCAATCGAGCACGTCGTAGCGCTCGAGCAAGTGGAATTGATGGCACGCCACGAACCCCGCGCGACGGACGAGGTAGCTGGAGCGGATGGGACGCGGCCCGAACCGCAAGTGGGAGATCGTGACGGCTCCCGATTTCTTGGAGTCGTACACGAAGTAGCCTTGCGCGAAGTGGCTCGTGCCCTCGCCGATGATCTTGATCGAGTTCTTGTTCGCGCCGACGGTGCCGTCCGATCCCAGACCGAAGAACACGGCGCGCTTGACGTCGTCGGCCTCGATGTCGAACGCCGCGTCGACCGCGAGCGAGAGATGCGTGACGTCGTCGACGATCCCGACCGTGAAGTGCGGCCGCGGGCGCTCGCGGGCGAGCTCGTCGAACACCGCCTGGACCATCGCCGGCGTGAACTCCTTCGACGAGAGCCCGTAGCGGCCGCCGATGACCAGCGGATCGTGATCCGGGCGCACCGCGCCGTGCGCGCGCGCCTCGGCCAGCGCCGCGACGACGTCGAGGTACAGCGGCTCGCCCAGCGCGCCGGGCTCCTTCGTCCGGTCGAGCACGGCGATCGCCCGCACCGTGCGCGGCAACGCCGCCGCGAACCGCTCGAGCAGGAACGGCCGGTAGAGGCGCACCTTGAGCACGCCGACGCGCTCGCCGCGCTCGACCAAGTGCTCGACGGTCTCGTGCGCGGCCTCCGCGCCCGAGCCCATCATCACGATCACTCGCTCGGCTTGGTCGTGGCCGACGTAGTCGAAGAGCCGATAGCGCCGGCCCGTGAGCTCCGCGAAGCGCTCGAGCTCCTGCTCGACGACGTGCGGACAGGCGTCGTAGTAGCGGTTGCACGCTTCGCGCGCCTGGAAGTACGTGTCGGGATTGTGCGCCGTGCCCCGCACGCTCGGGCGGTCGGGGGTGAGCGCGCGCTCGCGCGCGGCGGCGATCGCCTGCTCGTCGAGCATCGCCCGCAGCAAGTCGTCGCCGAGGAGCTCGATCTTGGACACTTCGTGCGAGGTGCGGAAGCCGTCGAAGAAGTGCAGGAACGGCAGGCGTGCGCGAAGCGTCGCGGCGTGGGCGACGCACGCGAAGTCGTGCGCTTCCTGCACGGACCCCGAGCACAGCATCGCGAAGCCGGTCTGGCGGCACGCCATGACGTCGGAGTGATCTCCGAAGATCGAGAGCGCGTGCGTCGCGAGCGATCGCGCGGCGACGTGCATGCAGAACGGCGCGAGCTCGCCCGCGATCTTGTACATGTTCGGGATCATCAGCAGGAGGCCTTGCGACGACGTGATCGTGGACGCGAGCGATCCGGCCTGCAAGGCGCCGTGCACGGCGCCCGCGGCGCCGGCCTCCGACTGCATCTCGATCACCTGGGGCACTTGGCCCCACACGTTGCGCTTGCCCGCCGCGGACCACTCGTCCGACAGCTCTCCCATCGCGGACGACGGCGTGATCGGGTAGATGGCGATCACTTCACTGCAACGATGAGCCACGCTGGCGACGGCTTCGTTGCCGTCGACGGTGACGAGCTGTTTCGTGTTCACGTCGATTCCTGCGGATGGGTGCGTGGTTCACGCGCGCTCGAGCGGCGCCGTCCATTCGCATTCTCGGGAGGAATCACCGGCGTGGGATGCGTCGTACTGCGTAGACGGCGACCGCTCGAGGCGCAGATCCCGCGGCTCGGACCTCGCGGTCGGGCCCCCACTGAGTACGCACTCGTGCGAATCGCCAGCCGCGGCGCGCTCCGCGAGGATCACGGCGTCCGGTGCGCGGCGCGTCGTCTTGTGTTCGACCCGAAGGGCGTTAGTCTCGAAGACCCCTCGCCTCGCCGGCCTCCATTCGAAGGAGCGTGACATGATCCTCATGAGCCTCGTCCGTGCGAAGTTCCTGCCGAGTGCAGCTCTCGTCGCTTGTGCGGCGCTCGTTTGCGGGCTGGCGGCCAGCTCGTCCAGCGCCGAGCTCGCCCAGAGCAAGAAGCCCAATCGCTACATCGGCGCACAGAAGTGCAAGAACTGCCACGCGGCCGCCGAGTCAGGCAATCAGTTCGAGGCGTTGACCAAGATGAAGCACGCCGCGGCCTTCGCCACGCTGGCGTCGGACGAGGCCAAGAAGCTCGCCTGAGATCGCGGGGGACCGGAATGAAGCGGGGCTCGCCGGTCCGCGCCGGG
>CAZQHA010000118.1:0-10813 GCA_964592795.1 uncultured Planctomycetaceae bacterium
GGTGCGCGACCGCGCGCCCTCGAGCTCCTCGGCGAGGTCGGGCTGCGCGATCGCACGCACCATTATCCGTCGCAGCTCTCGGGCGGCGAGCAGCAGCGCGTGGCGCTCGCGCGCGCGTTCGCGCCCGAGCCCGAGATCTTGTTCGCCGACGAGCCCACCGGAAACCTCGACGGCGCGACCGGAGCCTCGATCCTCGAGCTGCTCGCGGCGCTGCGGGCGCGGCGCGGAACGACGCTCGTGCTCGTGACGCACGACGTCGAGATCGCGCGCGCCGCCGAGCGGCGCATCCACCTGCGCGCCGGCCGCATCGAGCGCGTCGAGGCCGGGGTGTGAAGCTCGCGGCGGGATTCGCGTTCGCGCTGCGCGAGTCGCGCGGCGCGCGCGGGCGGCTCTTCTTCTTCGCCGCATCGCTGGCGCTCGGCGTCGCGGCGATCACGGGCGTCGCCGGGCTCTCTCGCGCGATCGAAGACGGCATCAAGAGCCGTTCGCGCGAGCTCCTGGGCGCGGACGTGCGCGTCGACTCGCGCCGCGAGCTCCCGAGCGAGCTCGACCTGCGCGTCGCGGAGCTGGGCGGCACGCGCACGGATGCCCGCGAGCTCTCGACCGTCGCGCGCGCGATCGCGAGCGGACGGAGCCGCCTGATCGAGCTCGTCGCGGTCGGACCGGGATATCCGTTGTACGGAGCGGTCGATCTCGACCCGCAGGGAGCGCTCGACGATCTCGGCGACGAGCGTGTCGCGGTCGCGCCGGAGCTCCTGAGCGATCTCTCCATCGCGATCGGCGACCGCGTGTCGATCGGCGAGGCCGAGTTCACCGTGAGCGCGGCGGTGCTCTCCGAGCCCGGGCGCCTCGGCATCTCGTTCCAGGGCGGGCCGCGCGTGTTCACGACGCTCGCGGGGCTCGAGCGCACGCGCCTCTTGGGCTTCGGCAGCCGCGTGCGCTACCGCGCGCTCGTCCGCGTGCCTGCGGCGATGGACGCGAGAGCGACGGAAGCGTGGGCCGAATCGCTCGAGGAGGGACTCCCCGGCGCGGCGTACCTGCGCGTCGAGACCGCCAGCGAATCGCAGCCCAGCCTGCGCCGATCGCTCGAGCGCGTCGAGCGTTACCTCGCGCTCGCCGCGCTCCTGTCGCTCGTGCTCGGCGGCGTCGGCGTCGCTCAGATCGTGCGCTCGTGGGTCGCGGCGCGCACGCCGTCGGTCGCCGTCCTGCGCGCGATCGGCTTCCTGCCGCGCGAGGTGCTGATCCTCTTCGCCGCGCACGTCGCGGTGCTCGCGCTGGTGGCGAGCCTCTTCGGCGCGGTCGCGGGAACGTGCCTGCCGCTCCTCGTTCCGAGGTTCGCTCCGGGACTCCTGCCCGCGGACTTCGAGCTCGATTGGCAGCCTGTCGCGATCGCGCGCGGCGTCCTGCTCGGCGTCGCGATCGCGCTGGCGTTCGCCGTGCCGCCGCTGACCGCCGTGTGGCGCGTCTCGCCGGCGCGCGTCTTGCGCATCGACGCGGAGCCGCTGCCCGCGCCCCGCGGCGTCGCGATCGGCGCGTTCGCGTTCATCGCGCTCGGCGTGCTCGCATCGGCCTGGGCTCAAGCCGGCGAGTTCTTGCTCGCGCTCTACTTCACCGGTGGGATCGCCCTCGCCGCGTTCCTCCTGGGACTGGGCGCGCGCGGCTTGAGCGCGCTCGCGACGCACACGCCGCGAGCGAAGCTCTCCGCATGGCTCGTGCACGGCGTGTCCGCGCTCGCGCGTCCCGGTGCGGGGACGCGCGGCGCCGTCGTCGCGCTGGGTCTCGCCGTCCTCGCGGTGACGACCGTCGCGCTCGTCGAGCGACGGCTCGTCGAGCGACTGCGATCCGATCTCCCCAGCGACGCCCCGAGCGTCTTCCTGCTCGACGTGCAGCCCGATCAGTGGGACGGAGTCGCCGCGCTCCTCGCAAAGCACGGCGCGCGCAACGTGCGCGAAGTTCCGGTCGTGACCGCGCGCCTCTCCGCCGTGGACGGCGAGGACGTGCAGAAGCTCGCCGCGGCGCGCGGCAGCGACGACATCGAGCGCTCGCGCTGGGCGCTGACCCGCGAGCAGCGGATCACCTGGGGCGCGCTCTCGCCGGACAACCGCATCGTCGCCGGCGCGCTCTGGAACGATCCCGAGCAGGCCGAGGTCAGCTTGGAGGAGGAGTACGCGCGCGACCTCGGCGCGCGCGTCGGCTCGCGCCTCGCGTTCGACGTGCAGGGCGTGCCGCTCGAGTTCGTCGTCAGCTCGATCCGCACCGTGCAGTGGGATTCGTACGCGATCAACTTCTTCGTCGTGGCGGAGCCGGGCGCGCTCGACGACGCGCCGCACGCGCTCTTGTGCGCCGCGCGCGTCGACGCCGCGCTCGAGCAGCCGTTCCAGGACGAGCTCGCGGCGGCGTTCGGCAACGTGACCCCGATACGCGTGCGCTCGATCCTCGAGAAGGTGCTCGACGTGCTCGCGAAGCTGAGCCTGGGCGTGCGGCTCCTGGGCGGCTTCACGTTCGCGGTCGGCCTGGCGATCCTGGCCGGCGTCGCCGCGACCGCTGCGTTGAATCGCGCGCGCGAAGTGGCGCTGCTCAAGGCGCTGGGCGTCCATCGCGCCACGATCGCGGCACTCTTCGCGAGCGAGTTCGGCCTCTTGGGCGCCGTCGCCGGCCTCGTCGGCGGCACCGCGGCCGCGCTCTTCGCGTGGCAGTTCCTCGAGCGCATCACCGACCTCGGCGGCGTGTTCGTCTGGTGGGCGCCGATCGCGGCGTCGCTCGGGACCGCGCTCTTCGCGGCCGCGAGCGGCCTCTTGGCCAGCGCCCGGGCGCTCGCCGCGCGGCCGATCGACACGCTGCGGGGCTGAGACGGCGGCTCAGCGCGACGAGCCGCCGGCGAGCCTCTTGAGCTCGGCGGCGCGCTCGCGCTCGGCCGGACCGATGCCGCTCGTCGTCTGCGCCAGCTCGACTGCGCGATCCGCGTGCCCGCGCGCCCGAGCGAGATCGCCGCGGTCGAGGTACAGCCGCGCGAGCGTCATGCGCACCAGCGTCTCGGCTTCCGGGAACTCCGCGAGGTCGCCGTCGAGCGCCGTCTCGAGGTGCGCCGCGGCGCGCGTCGCGAGCTCCCGATCCTCGCTCGCGGTGGCGAGGACCCAGCCCTCGAGCACGCGCCCGACCGCTTTCACCTCCGCATGCGCGCGCCAACCGCGCGACGCGTCGCGCTCGGCGCCGCGGCGCCGCAGGTCGGAGCTCACCCAGCCGACGATCAACGCCGCGGCGACGGCCGCCCCCGTGAGCAGCGACCAGCGCCGTCGCCGCGCGAAGCACGCGGCGCGGTAGCGCCAGCCGCCGCCGCGCGCCGCGACCGGTTCGCCGGCCAGATGCGCGCGCAGATCGTCGCTCATGCGCTCGACGCTCTCGTAGCGGCGCGCGGGATCGGCCTCGATCGCCTTCGCGACGATCGCGTCGAGATCGCGGCCGAGCGCAGGACCGCGCTCGGCGCGCGGGAGCTCGCCGCCGAGGAGCTCGCCGAGGAGCACGCCCAGCGAATACACGTCGTTCGCCGCGGTGGGTCGCGCGCCCGCGAGCGCTTCCGGGGATGCGTACGCCGGTGTCAACGGAGCGCGCGCCGCCGGCTCGCTCTCGTCCGCCAACACGGACGCGACGCCGAAGTCGCAGAGCTTCGGGACGCCCGGCGCGGTCACGAGCACGTTCGAGGGCTTGAGATCGCGGTGCACGACGAGCTTGCCGTGCGCGTACTGAACCGCCGCGCAGACCTGCAGGAAGAGCTCGATCCGCCGCCGCGGCGTCGCGCCGCTCGCGCGCGCCCATTCCGTGATCGGCACGCCGTCGACGAGCTCCATCCCGAGGAACGGCCGGCCGTCGGGCAGCGCACCGGCGTCGAGGAACGCGACGATGTGCTCGTGCTCGAGCGCGGCGAGCACACGCCGCTCGCGCTCGAAGCGCGCGAGGAACGCGGCCAGGTCGAGGCCGGGTCGCAGGACCTTGACCGCGCATCGCCGCTCGGTGCCCGACGCGGTGCGCGTCGCCCGGTACACGTGGCCCATCCCGCCACTCGAGAGGTGCTGCTCGATGCGGTACGCGCCGAACGTGCGGCCGCACAGCTCGTCGGCGGGCGGCTCGGGATCGAACGCGTCCGCGAACAGCTCGGACGCCGAGCTCTCGAACCCCGCGAGCGGCGTGTGGTCGGCGGACGCGAGCGCCTCGACGGCCCGGATCAGGTCTTCGTCTCCCGCGGCTCGTTCGCGCAGCACGCGCGCGCGCTCGCGCGGCTCGAGGTCGACCGTCTCGTCGAACAGCTCCTGCATGCGGTGCCAGCGGTTCACGTCGTTCGTTCTCCGATGCGTTGCGAGAGCCACGCGCGCGCGAAGCGCCAGCGGCGTTTGACCGTGCGCGGCGAGAGGTCGAGCGCTGCGGCCGTCTCCTCCACCGACAGGCCGCCGTGGAAGCGCAGCTCGACGACGCGCGCGAGCTCGGGGTCGACGCCCGCGAGCTCCGTCAGCGCGTCTTCGAGGTCGAGCACGAAGTCCGCCGGCTCCGCGGTGGAAGCCTTGCCCTCGAGCGTCGTGCGCCGCCCGTCGCCGCCGCGCTTTTGCGCGGATCGCGCTCGCGCGTGCTCGACCAGGATGCGCCGCATCGTCTGAGCGGCGAGTCCCACGAGCTCTCCGGGGCCGAGCTCGCTCGCGTTGCGGCTGGCCTGGAGGCGCAACCAGACCTCGTGCGCGAGCGCCGTCGGCACGAGCGTGTGGCCGCTGCGCTCGCCGGCGAGCATGCCTCCGGCGAGGCGTCGCAGCTCGCGGTAGACGGCGGGGCTCCACTCGAGTTCGCGCGGCATGGATGGACTCTCGGGAGAGAGAGCGCAGACCGCGCGCGTCGCGGGCCACGAAAAAGCACGCCGCGCGCGCGTGGCCCCGGTCGGTGCGATTCGACGCTCCTGTGTCGGAGGTCGACCATTATGCAACATCCCTCGAGCCGTCCCTCGCGGCGGCAAGCGCTCGCTTCGCTCGGAGCGCTGATCGCGTGCTCTTCGCTCTCGCCGCTCGCCCGTGCCGGGCGCATCGGGTTCCTGCCCGACGCGCGCGAGTTCCTCGACGCCGTCGAAGCGGGCGACCTGGAGAAGGTGAAGCGGCTCCTCGACGTCGAGCCGGCCCTCGCGCGCGCCACGGACGCGTCGGGGCGCTCGGCGTTCGTGCTCGCCCACCTCCACGGCCACGTGGCCGTCGCCGCGGCGCTGGGCGCCACCGGCCTCGAGCTCGACATCGTCGAGGCGGTGCTGGCGGAGGACTGGGATCGCATGGAAGCGCTGGCCAAGTCCGACCCCGCGTCGCTCGCGCGCGCGCATCCGATCGGCGGCACGCCGCTCTACGCGGCGGCGCTCGTCGGAAGCCACGACGGCCACCGCCTGCGATTCCTGGGTTGCGATTCCGACCTCGCTCCCTCCGGCGGCAGCGGCTACACGCCCGCGCGCGGCGCGCTCGAGAGCCCGCGCGCGAGCTGGGCGCTGATCTCGCTCTGCGACGTGCTCGGCAACGGCGGCGCTGCGAACGCGCCGCAGCGCGGACAGAGCTCGATCCTGCACGGCGCGGTTCTCCGCCGCGACGAGAGGCTCGTGCGCACCGCGGTGCGCAAGGGCGCCGATCCGAAGGCGGTCGACGCCGGCGGGCGGACGGCGCGCGAACTGGCGCTCGCTCTGGGATGGAAGGCGGGCGCGGATCTCCTCGCGCACCCCGAGCGCCTGCCGCGCGACAATCGCTCGTCGCGCTTCGCGCTCGACGCCAATCGCGAGCCCATTCGACGGCCCGACCTCGCCGGCGTGCCGAAGGAGCTCCAGTGTCGCGTCACCGGGTCGTCGCACGGCAAGCTCGCGGCCGTGCGCGAGCTCGTGGAGAAGGACGAGCGACTCACGTTCTCCATCTCCACCGACGACGAGCTCGCGATCGAAGCCTGCGCGCACACCGGAGTCCGGCCGATCATCCGCTACCACTTGGACCACGGCGCGCCGCTCTCCTTGCCGACGGCGGTCTCTCTCGGCGACCGCGACACGGTCGAGTTCTGGCTGAAGCGCGATCCGACCTTGATCCACGAGCGCGGCGCCCACGACTTCCCATTGATGTGGTTCGCGTTGCTCGGGGAGGAGAAGCCCGGCGAGGCGGTCGAGATGGCCGAGCTCCTCGTGCGCCACGGCGCCGCGCCCGACCAGGAGACGATGGGCTCGACCGCGCTGCACCTGTGCGCGATGCACGACGTGCGCGATCTGTGCGCGTACCTTCTCGAACAGGGCGCGGATCCGCGCGCCGCCGGCTTCAAGTGGCATCGCGACGGCCGCACGCCGATCGAGCTCGCGCTCGAGAAGGGGCACACGGCCGTGGCGGAGCTCCTGAAGCGGGCCTAGTCGCGCCGAAACCTCGGCCGGATCGCCCCATTTCCGCCCGCGGTGGCATCTTCTCCCTTCGCATGCAGCGCGAGAGAAGCCCCGCCGGCGATCACGAGTCGCTGATCTCCGACCTGGCCTGGATCCGGCGCGTCGCCGGGGAGCTCGTCTCCGATGGCGACCGCGCCGACGATCTCGCGCAGGACGCGTGCGTCGTCGCGCTGTCGCGCGCGCCGGGCGACGAAAGGTTCTTCCGCGGCTGGCTCGCGCGCGTGATGCAGAACCTCGTGCGGCAGGATTTGCGCGGCGCGCGGCGACGAGAGGCGCGCGAGGAGCGCTCGGCGCGCACCGAGCGGCTCGATCCGACCGACGAGCTCGTCGCGCGAGCGAGCCTGCAGCGCAAGATCGTCAACGCGGTGATGGAGCTCGACGAGCCGTACCGCTCGACGGTGCTCCTGCGCTACTTCGAGGAGCTGCCCCCGCGCGAGATCGCGCGGCGACAAGCCGTCCCCGTCGCCACGGTGCACAGCCGGTTGAAGCGAGCGCTCGCGCGGTTGCGCGAAGAGCTCGCCGACACGCGCGGCGCGTGGATCGCGTTGCTCGCACCGCTCGCTCCCACACCGCCGAGTCCGCTCGCGCTTTCCGCCGGAGGTCTGATCGTGAATGCCAAGGTGACGCTCGCCGTGCTGTCCATCGCCATCGTGGCGACCGCCCTGGTGATCGTGCGGTTCGACGACCCCGAGAGCCCGCGGGCGAACCATCCTGCGATCGCATCCGAGGAGCCGGCGCGCGCCGAATTGTCGCAGCCGCTCACGGACGAGCTCACGACGCCGGCCGTGCCGAGATCCACGGCGGCCACAGCGCCCTCGGCGGCGTCGACGCACGACTCGGTCGCGCCCGCGACCGCGGCGCTCCACCACGTGCGCGGCCGCGCCATCGACGCGAACGGCACGGCGGTCGCCGGTCTGTCGCTCTCGTTCGAGACGCGCGCGGGCGACCGCGAGACGAAGAGCGGTCCGGGCGGCGTGTTCGAGTTCGACACCGATTCGACGAGCGGCGCGATCGAAGCCACGGACGCGCGCTTCGCCACGGTGCGCAGCGGCTTCTTCCGGCAGAGCTCGTCGTTCGAGCCGATCGTGATCGTCGCGAACGCGATCGACGTGGGCGGAGTCGTGCTCGATCCGGGACGCGTGCCCGTCCGCGGGGCGCGCGTCTCGCTCCTGCTGCCCGAGGGATTCGCCACGCGGTTCGGGCGGATCCTCGAGGCGACGAGCGTCCACGATTGGACGGCGCTCACCGATGCGGACGGCCGCTTCGTCCTGGAAAAGGTGCCGCAGATCGACGGCGCGCGCGTGCGGGCGCTCGTCGACGGCTACCAACCGGCGATCGAGCCCGAGCCGGCGTACTCCGACGCGTCGCTCGTGTTCGTGATGCAGCGGCCGACGATCCTCGCGAAGGGCGCGCTGCGCGGGCGCGTTCTCGACGCGGATGGGCGCCCCGCCGCGGGAGCGCGCGTCGCCGCGGGATTGACGTCGACCGTCACCGGCGACGACGGCGAGTTCACGATCGACCTCGCGCGCGCCGCGACCGCGGATTCCGTCACCGCCGTGAAGACCGGCGCACGGCCCGCGCGCATGGAGCGCCCGGACGAGCCGCAGGGCGAGCACACGGGTTGGCCGGATTTCGTCGAGCTGCGACTCGGCGGCCCGCCGCTCTCGATCCGCGGCCGCGTGGTCGATCCCGAGGGCAACGCTCGGCCGCGCGTGCGCGTGTGGGCGGCCGATCCGACGCCGTTCGGGATCATCGGTCGCGTCCCCGCGCACAACGAAGGCCTGATGGCAGGCGCGGCGATCCCGCGGCGCGCGCTCGAGCCGGATCCGAACACGCCGAGCGAGGACGGTCACGCCGACATCGTCAATCGCAATTCCGGCGGACCGCCGACGATCTCGTGGCACTGGGTTGAGGCCGACGACGAAGGTCGATTCGAGCTCGGCGGTCTCGACGATCGGCGCTACACGCTGCGCGTGCTCGATCCGAGGACGCTGCAGACGAGCTCGAGCCGTCCGATCCAAGCCGGCGAGCAGGACGCGCGCATCGAGGTGCCGGCGCCGGCGCTGTTCGCCAGGCTCGCCGGCCGGATCACGACGGTCGGTGACCGCCCACTCGCGGGGGTGAGCGTCGAGCTGCGCACATCGTGCTTCGGGACGCACACGCGCTACTTCGGCGGCACGCTCGGCGTGTACGAGTTCCATGCGGGCGGCACGACCTCGACCGATGCGGAGGGTCGCTTCGAGTTCCAGGACGTCCCGCGCGAAGGCGTGTTCTTCGTGCTGCGATCGGACCGCATCGTGCCGTGCGACTGGATGCTGCCGGCCGGCGCCGATCCCGAGAACCTCGACGTGAAGGTCGACGTGCGCTGTCAGCTCGAGGTGCGCTTGAAAGCGCCGTCGGACCGCGCCGACTTCATTGCGATGCTCGACGGCGACGGCGGCGAAGTCCCGCTGATCGAGATGAACGGCGAGAGTGTGCACATCAACTCGGAGGTGCCGCTGACCGAGGGACGCTCGGGCGTCTTGTCCGCGAGCTCGAGCGCGCGCACGCTCGAGCTCTACAAGAACGGCAAGATCGTCGAGCGGCACGCGATCGCGCTCGTGCCGGACGAGATCAACGTGATCGAGCTGTAGGCCGCGATCTGGACAGCGCGGGCTCGACATCTACGATCACACCCGATCGGAGGATCTCCATGCGCATCCATTCGTTCGCACTCGCCGTCCTGGCCGTGGCATCGCCTCTCCTCTCGCCCCCGCGGGCCGAAAAGCCCGACATGTCGGTCGAACGCCTGCGCGAGACGGCCACGCACGTCGTCGTCGGCGAGGTGAAGCAGATCTGGACGCGGACGGAGAAGGCGCGCGGATGGGACACGAAGCACTACGTCGCCGAGATCGCGGTCCATTCCGTGGAGAAGGGCAGCGATCTCGCCGGCGGCGCGCTCGCATACGTTCGTTACTGGCATCGCGAGTGGAGCGGTCTGGGACAACAGCCCGCGGACACGAACGGCCACCGCGGCCTTCCGAGCGTCGGCGACAAGCAGCGCGTCTACCTCGCGCGCAACGCGTACGACGGGTTCGGCGACACGCGCGACGGAGGCTTCAACGTCGTCGGCGCGAACGGGTTCGAGAAGCCGTAGGCGCCCGACGCACTCAGTTCCGCAGGAACCGCGTCGGCAACGGGTCGATGGTCGTCTCGTTCTGCGTGGTGAACGACACGACTTTCCAGCGTTCGCCGAACTTCGCGAGCTGGATGCTGTCGAGCCCGCGCTTCGTCACCACGTCGAGCCCGGGAACGAAGCCCTCGAACGCGACGTACGCGTGCGCGACCTTGCCGAAGCAGTCGATGCGCGCGTGGAGGATGCGCTCGTGGAGCCCCGTGTTGCGCACCGCCTCCGTCGCGACGTACTCGTGGAACTCGCGCAGGAACTCGTCGATCCCGACCAGGCGCGGCGTCCCGCGCGCGGGCACCGGCGCGACGAAGATCGCGCCGTCGGCGCACAGGTCGCGGATCTTGTTCCAGTCCGCTCCGCCGCGCGCCTCGAAGCCGAATGCCGCGTAGAGCTCGTCGAGCGTCGTGCGGATCGCTTGCGCGTCGTTGGGCGCGATCGACGGCGTTTCCTTCGCACGCGACGACTGACAGCCCGCGAACGCGAGCAACACACACGCGCAGGCGAGCCAGAGGTGCTTCACGGTGGGCTCCGCTACTTGTATGCGACCGCCGCGCTCGACGGTCCGGCCAGGTGGATCACATCGAAGCGCTGGAAGCCGACTTCCTTGCACCAGCCGCGGAAATCCGCGGCCGAGTAGTCGAACGCCTCGCCGAACTCGATCAGCATGTTGAGCGACATCAAGAGGCCGAACACGTTCTCGCGCCGCTCGTCGTCGATCAGCGCCTCGATCACGAGGAATGCGCCGCCCTTCGGCAAGGCGTCGTACGCGGAACGGATGAGGTGCATCTTCTTCTCGAGGTTCCAGTCGTGGAGGATCATCCCCATCGTGATCACGTCGGCCTTGGGGAGCGGATCCTCGAAGAAGTTGCCGGACGCGGTCTTCACGCGCCCTTCGAGCTTCTGCGCGGCGATCGTCTTCTTCGCCACCGGCTCGATCACCGGCAGGTCGAACGTCGTGCACCGGATCTTGGGATGGCGCTTGGCGACCTCGATCGCGAGCAGCCCCGTCGCGCCGCCGACGTCGCACATCGACGTGTAGCGCGAGAAGTCGAACTTCTCCGCGAGCGCTTCGAAGTTGATGCGCGAGAGGCCCGTCATCGCGCCCATGAACTGCTCGAGGCGCGGCAGGTCGGAATAGAGCTCCTCGAAGATGCCCTTCGCGCCGTGCTTCACCTCGTTCTGCGGCTGACCGGTGCGCAGCGCCTCGGGCAGGTCGTTCC
>CAZQHA010000119.1:0-10795 GCA_964592795.1 uncultured Planctomycetaceae bacterium
CACGAACGCGTCGGCCGGCTCGAAGTAGCGGTAGACGCTGCGGCTCTTGACGGGGTTCACGAGGGTGAGGGCCGATGCGGTCGGCGCGCCGGATCGCGAACGCGGGTTCGCACCTTGGGAACCGTGCACGGCGAGCTCTCGTGCGCGGGATCTCTCTCGCGATCTCTTTCGGAGTCGCGGCGCGCGCGACTTGATCCGAGATCGAATTCCCCGGCGGGCGCGCGCTAGAATCCCGCCGCGCGAGCGCGACTCCAGGGCGACCGATACACAAGCGATGAGCTCACACGACGACGTGCAATTCCTGGCCCTGCTCGTCCACCGCGGACACCTCCCGCGCGAGGCGGCCGAGAGGCTGATCGCGGACCTCAAGCAAGGCAGCGCGCTCGACGATCTCTTGATCGACGTCGTCGGTTGGACGCCGGAGCGCGTGAAGCAGATGCGCCGCACGCGGGCGGGCGAGATCCCCGAGATCCCCGGCTACGAGATCCTGGGCGCGCTCGGATCCGGCGGGACGGCGGACGTCTTCCGCGCCCGCGAGAAGAAGACGGGACGCGTCCTGGCGCTCAAGGTGCTCAAGCCCGCGAGCGCCGCGAACAACGCGACGCGCGCCGCGTTCATCGCCGAGGCGCGCCTGCTCGAGCGGCTCGATCACCCCGGCTTGATCAAGGGATTCGGCGTCGCGAAGAGCGGGACGACGTACTTCTCGCGCCTGGAATGCGTCGAGGGACAGACGCTGCTCGAGCTCCTCGACCAGGGCAAGCCGTTCAACGAGGCCGTGGCGCTGCGCGTCGTCATGTCCGCCGCGGAGGTCCTGTCGTACCTGGCGCGCGAGCAGGTGATCCACCGCGACGTCAAGCCGGGCAACCTCATGCTCGACCAGAACGGCGCGGTGAAATTGATCGACTTGGGGTTCGCCGCCGAAGGCGCCGCGCAGAAGAACCAGGCCGGCACGGCCGTCGGCACCGTCGCGTACCTGTCGCCCGAGCAAGCCAGGGGCGGCGCGGCGGCGGACATGCGCAGCGACATCTACAGCCTGGGCGTCACGCTGTTCCACCTCGTCGTCGGACGCTTGCCGTTCGAGAGCTCGCAGGACAGCGAAGTCCTGCGCATGCAGGTGATGAGCTCGCTCAGCTCGCCGGAGCTCAAATCGCGCGGCTTCTCGCCGCACCTGCACTACTTCATCGAGAAGATGATGGCCAAGGAGGCCGAGGTCCGATACCAGTCGTGGAACGAGCTGATCGAGGACATCCGCGCGCAGATCGAGGGCCGCGAGCGGCTCGACTTCGAGCGCGAGGACGCGGACCGGCCGGCGCGACCCAAGGGCGCGCCTCCGCGCCGGCGCCGCTTCTGAGCCGTGGACGCGCGCGGACTCGAGGCCGTCGTGCCGTTCCGATTCGCGTGTCACCGCTGCGCGCGTTGCTGCACGGGCGGAACCGGTCACGTGTGGCTCGCGGACGGTGAAGCCGCGTCGATGGCGCGCGAGCTCGGGATGAGCGAGGAGCGCTTCGTCGAACGCTTCGTTCGAAGCGCCTTCGATCGCAGGTCGCGCAGCGCGCGGCCGGCGCTGCGCGAGAGCGCGCACGGGGAGCGAGGCGGTCGCTGCGCGCTGCTCGTGGGGCCGAACACGTGCAGCGTGTACGCCGCGCGACCGGCGCAGTGCCGCGCCTTTCCGTACTGGCCGAGCGTGATGGCGGATCGCGATGCGTTCGAATCCGCGCGCGCGGCCTGTCCTGGCATCGCGGTCCTCGTCCCGAGGGAGATCCGCGAACGCGCGTTCGCGCTCCTCCGCGAGCTGTACGACTCCGCCGGCCCGCCGATTGAACCCGCGGGCGGAGCGGTTCACGAAGGAGACGTGTTCGTCTCCGGGCTGGAAGCCGACTATCTCGCCGAGCGCGGCGGCCGGCCGCTCGCGCTGCACGCGGGGCCGCGGGCCGCCGGCGATCTCTTCCGGCGAGTGCGCGAGATCGAGCGCGACACCGGTTATCCGTCGTCGTACGGGCCGATCGCGGACATGATGCGCGCGCGGACGTCGTCATGAAGCTGCGCGACGCGATCGGGATCGTGCTGGGCGCCGGAGTCGGCATCTTCGCCGCCGTCGCATTCCTCGACCCGGACGAGCCGCCGCCCGTCGCCGCGCCGGTCGCCGAGGACGTCGCCGAAGAGCGCGGCGTGCGACAACCCGTGTTTCCCGCGGTCCGCGAGAAGCCCGCCACGCCGAAGGCCGGCGTCGACGCGCGCTGGGCGCGGCTCAATCAACAAGGAATCGATGCGCTGGACCGGAGCGACGAGCTCGCCGCGATCGATCTCTTCGAGCAGTGCTTGAGCGCCGTCCCGACCGAGCCGGTGTTCGCGGCGAACCTCGCGGAGGCGCTGGCGCGGCTGTCGGTGAAGGAGCACGAGCGCGGCGGCGAGGAGGACCGCGCGAGCTCGCTGCTGCACCTCGCGCGCGCGACCGAGCTCGCGCCCGATCGCGTCGATCTGTCGCAGCGCCTCGCGCAGCTGCGCAAGCTCGCGGATTCCGAGGAGGGCTTCTGGGTCGATGCTTCCGAGCACTTCGAGCTCTCGTACGACGGGTCGCGCAACGAGCTCTTGATGAAGGCGTCGCAGATCACGCAGATCCTCGAGCGCATCTACCTCGAGCTCGGCGAGGCGTTCGGCAGCTTTCCGGTCGAGTCCGGTCGCGCGAAGATCCGCGTCGTCCTCTACAAGCGCGAGGGCTTCCACGAAGTCACCGGCATCGGTCACTGGGCCGGCGGACTCTACGACGGCAGCGTGCGCGTGCCGGTCGAGGACCTCGGCCGCGAGAAGGCGGCGCTGGATCGCGTGCTCCGCCACGAGGTGGCGCACGCGTTCATCCACTCCAGCGGCGGCTCTCGAGTGCCCGGGTGGCTCAACGAAGGTCTGGCGCAATGGCTCGAGACCGGCTCGCTGACCGCGCAGGCCGCGGCGGTGGTGGATGCGCGCAAGACTCTCGCCGGCGCGGAGCTGATCCCGCTCGCGGAGCTCGTCGACAGCTTGGCCTCGAATCAGAGCTCGAGCCGCGTGATGCTCGCCTACGCACAGGCCCTGGCCCTCGTCGCCTACATCGAGCGACACTTCGGCGATCGCGTGCTCTACGAGATGGTCGCCGGATGCAAGACCGACACGCCGTGCGAGACGACGTTCCGCCGTCGCACCGGCGCGGACCTCGACGCCGTCCTGTCCGAGATGGCCGCGGGTCTCTAGCACGCGCTCGCGGCGTGCAGCTTCGATCGCGGGACGCTAGCCTCTGCGCCCTCGCCGGCCGGAAAATCGCAGAGGAGGACGACCATGAACGTGGAACAGTGCATGACGCGCAACCCGAAGACCTGCTCGGAGTGGGACAGCCTCGAGAGTGCGGCGCGCATCATGTGGGAGAACGACTGCGGCGCCGTTCCGGTCGTCGACTCGAGCTCCCGGCTCGTCGGGATCATCACCGATCGCGACACGTGCATGGCGGCGTACACCCAAGGCGCGCCGCTGCATGCCATCCGGCTTTCGAGCGCGATGGCGAAGCAGGTGTTCTCGTGCGCGCCCAAGGATTCCGTCGAGACGGTCGAGCGCACGATGGCGAAGCATCGAGTGCGGAGGATGCCGGTCGTCGACTCGCAGCGGAGAGTCGTGGGGATCCTGTCGATCGGGGATCTCGCGCGGATCGCGGTGAAGGGCGCGGAGCGGACGGCGATCGGGGCGACGCTGGCGTCGATCAGCGAGCCGCACAAGGCGGCGGGGGCGAATCGCTTGCTGGCGGCGCAGCCGGGGATCTCGCCGAAGCGGAGGGCGCAGGCCAAGGCGGGCGCAGCGCGTTCGAAGGCCAGAGCCGTCAAGAAGGGGCGCTGAGGGCCAACGCGGAACAACGATGGGTGGCCGTTTGTCCTTGATCGGACCAGCGGCACGCTGGTCCGATCAAGGACAAACGGCCGTGTCAGGAGCACGGCCGTTTGTGCAAGCTCGAGTTCGCGTCAGGAGCGCGCGCCTCGCAGCCTGCCAGCTCCGGCGCGGGGCCGAGCTGGATCATCGAATAAGGTATCTCAGGAACTCTTGCTCTGCCTATAGCTGAGCAGGAACAGGATAGTCTCAACGAGCCACAGCGCGAGGAGTACTACCCCGAGGATTGCTAGGAATGGCATTCAGTTCAGCTTTCGAGTCGGGATGCCTCGGCAGCAGATACGATCGGCTGCGTTTACCTACTTCCGCCGTCTTGTTGCGTTTGCGGGTCCTTGATCGTCCGCTTTCACGAAAACCGTCCCGCAAATGATCCGCTGCCTTAATGCGCGCCGATCGTCGACCGTGGACAGGATTCAGGATTTTCTCTGAGCAACCGTCGAGAACTCGCGCCGTCATCAGAGGATGAACGCGCGATCCACGAATGAGATTTCCCGCGACACCGCCGATCCGAGCGCGACGTCGACGCGCTTTCGAGACGTCGCACACGCCGACGGCTGCGACGCGCTCGAGCTCGTCGATCTCGTCGCGATCGTCCTCGGCGTCGGTGAGCCCGCGAGCCGTGCGCGAGCGCGCGAACTCCTGGATTCGTACGAGCTGACGGAGCTTTCTCGAGCGACGAGCCATCACCTGGCGCATCGTTTCGACGTCGCGGACGACGCCGCGATCCGCCTGGCGGCCGCGTTCGCGCTCGGCCGCCGCGTCGAGGCGCGGACGCATCGCACCCGCGCGCCGGTCAGCTCTCCGGCGCGCATGCACGCGCTGCTCGCGGCGGACATGCGAGGTCTCCCGTACGAGACGTTCACGGTGCTCCTCCTCGACGGGAAGCACGGCCTCCTGCGACGCCATCGCGCGAGCCAAGGCACTCTGACCAGCTCGCTGGTCCACCCGCGGGACGTGTTCGGGCCCGCGTTGCGCGAGGGCGCCGCGGCCGTCGCGGTCGCGCACAACCACCCCTCGGGGGACCCGGAGCCGTCGAGCGAGGACCTCGCGGTCACGCGCCGGCTGATCGAGGTCGGCCGGCTCGTCGGCGTGCCGCTGCTCGATCATCTCGTCGTCGCGGACTCGCGCTACGTGTCGATCCGGGAGCGGATCAGCTTCGAGAGCGTGTGAACGCGCG
This sequence comes from uncultured Planctomycetaceae bacterium, assembly GCA_964592795.1. Lineage (GTDB taxonomy): Bacteria > Planctomycetota > UBA1135 > UBA1135 > JANLUN01. The sequence continues at coordinate 5,084 of CAZQHA010000119.1, forward strand.
CTCGACGAGGATCGCCAGGGCCGCCTCGGCCGCGGTCTCGATGCGCAGGACGTGCGGCCCGATCCGAACGGCGGCGGCGCCCGCGGTGGCGAACGCCGCCGACTCGGCGTCGGTGAAGCCGCCTTCGGGACCGATCGCGATCACGATCGGCGCGGCCTCGTTGGCGGAGCGCATCGCGCGATCGTTGGCGTCGATCCAACTCGAGAGACCGCGCGCGGCGAGCGGATCGAGCACGACGAGCGCGGCTCGCTCGCGATCGACGAGCTCCGCGGGCGAGAGCGGCTCGCGGAGCTCGGGCAGCCACAGTCGCCCGGATTGCTTGCACGCCTCGCGGGCGATGCGCGCGGAACGGTCGCGGCGCGCGCCGTCGCTGGAAGACGGACGCTGCGCCCGCTCGGCGCGCAGCGGCGTGATCGCGGCCGCGCCCAGCTGCGTCAGCCGATCGAGCATCTCGTCCGCCGCCGCGCCGCGCGGAGACGCGACCGCGATCTCGATCCACGGCAGCGCCGCGCCGGGGGATCCGGGCCGGGCCTCGCGGCGCGCGTCGCCGGCGACCTCGAGCTCGAGCGCGCGCGCGCTTCGCCCGACGACCGCGAGCGGCCATTCCGATCCGGCGCCGTCGAGCCCGAAGAGCCGGTCGCCGGTCGAGAGCCGCAGCACCTGAGTGGCGTGGCGCAGGTCGTCGGCGCACAGCATCGCGCCTCGATTCGCCGGCGGCGCGGGCGCGCGCTCGAGGAAGAAGCGGCGCGCCGCCGCGCTGCCGGGTGCGGTACCGCGCGGCGGCATGTGCGGATTGTGCGCAGCCTCGGAGCGAGGCTCAACCCGGGGTTTCGCGGCGTGCAGGCTCGCCCGCGCGCCGGTAGGATCTTCGCCGCCTACGACAGGCGTCGCCGCGGTTACTGAAAGCAGGGCTGACGGTAGACCGGCAGCGCCCGGGGCGGCGGGAGACACGGCGCGGGAAGCTTCGGTCGAGCTGCCTGACCGAACGTCCGACGCCGACGACAGATTCTCCACTCGTTCACCGCGCCCATGGATCAACGGTATTCCCTGCGCTTCGAGTCCGGCGAGCGGCGCGGGGAGGTGATCCCGATCCCCGCGCTCGGCATCACGATCGGCCGCCGACCGGGGAACTCGCTGCAGCTGCTCGACAACTCCGTTTCGGGCAAGCACGCCGAGCTCGTCGTCGACGCGCAGGGTGTGCTCCTGAAGGACGTGGGCAGCACGAACGGCACGCGCATCGGCCCGCAGCGCATCCTCGAGCATCGCCTCGCGCACGGCGATCGCGTCTTCTTCGGCAACGTGGAGCTCTCGTTCCAGGACGCGAGCGTGGGCGACGCTCCGACGGTGACGATCCCCCCGTCCGCCGACGTCGCGCCCGCGGACGCCGTCCAGCGCACGAGCGCCGAGCTCGTCGCGCGCTCGAACAAGCGCTCGCGCCTGGGACTCGTCGTCGTCGCCGTCCTCGCGATCGGCGCCGCGGCTCTCTATGGGTGGCTCGAGCACTCCGGGCGCTCCGCGACGACCGCGACGCGGCCGGTCGAGCCTGTGGAGGGGAACCTCCTCGCGGATGGGTACTCGTTCGAAAGCGAGACCGACGGGTGGTCGGCGGTCGAGGGCGCGCCCGCGGTCTTCCTGAGGACCCCGGTCGATTCGACCGCCGGCTCCGCCGCTTCGGGCGCCATGTGGATGTCGAGCGAGATGGCCAAGGACGAATGGGCCGCGCACCGCTCGCCGCCCGTGTCGGTCCGCGCGGGCAAGACGCTGGCGGCGCGCGCGAAGACGTTCACGGACGCGCCGGACCCGCTCGAGCTCGGGCTCGAGTTCTCGAGCGCGGCCGAAGACGCGCCGCACGTCGCGATCGCGTGGGGGAAAGACGAGGTCCGCGCGGTGGTTCCCGCCGGGTACGACACCGTGCGCGTGCTCGTCGCCGCGCCGCCGAGCGCGGAAGGCGCGAGCGTCGACGACGTGAGCCTGGTCGAATCGAGCGCCGGCGCGGACGCGCCGGCCAGGCTCGGCGAGTTCGAGCTGGCGCTCGTCGGCGAGCCGCCTTCCTCGGCGGTGCTCTCGAAGTCCGGCCGCGTGCTCGTATCGGGGCTCGAGTTCTCGCGCGGGACGACGGGCATGCGCGGCGGGGCGCCGATCGAGCGCGTCGAAGACGGCAAGCTGACGCGCCTCGCGACGCAAGAGAAGGGCCGGCTGCGTCTCGTCGCCGAAGCGCCGCTCGCGAGCGCGCGCATCGCGACGATCGGGGCCTCGGAGAACGAGAGCGGCTTCGCGGCGCACTCGCTCGACTTCGATCGCGCGGACGCGACCGACCTCGTGCTCGGCTCGGGGCGCGAGCTCCTGCGCCTGAAGTTCGAGAAGCCCGTGCGCGTGCGCGGCGTCGCCGACGGCGCGGGATCGCGCATCGAGATCGAAGGCGACGTGCGCGAGGTGTCGTTGCAGCACGACTTCACGACCGAGCGCACGGAAGCAGGCAACCTCGCGCACGCGGCGCGCAACGCGGAGAAGAAGGGCGAGCTCGGCAATGCGCTCGAGGTGTGGGCGGAGCTCCTCAACCGCTATCCGTACGAGGACGCGCTCGTCGACGAAGCCGAGTCGACGCGCGCGAAGCTGATCCAGCAGGGGCTCGAGGAGCTCCGCGCGCTGCGCGTCGAGGTCGAACGCGCGCGATTCTTCCGGCTCGTCGAGCTGTATCGGCAGTGCCGCGACAAGGCGCGCGCGGTGGGCGCGCGCTACAGCCCGAGCGAGGTCGAGCCCGAAGCCGCCGCGGTCGTCGCGGACATCGAGAAGGACTTGGCCGGTCTCGAAGCGGACCTCGAAGCGTCCGAGCGGTCGCGACTCGCGGCGATCCACAAGGCGCTCGTCGCGCGCAAGGCCGAAGGGCTCGCGGCCGAGGTCGCGTCGTACCTCGCGGAGAAGAAGTAGATGGCGCGCATCGTCACGGGAGTCGACATCGGCCTGCGCTCCGCGAAGTTCCTGCGCGGCTCGTTCAAGGGCAACACGTTCAAGGTCACCGACTTCGCGATCGAGAAGCTGGCCTCGAAGGAGATCCCGGACGGCTGGAGCGCGATCGAGATCGACTTCAAGCCGCTCGCGGCGCGCGTCGGGCTCACCGGCAAGGACGTCAACATCCGCTACACGCGCGTGCCGCGCGTCCCGGATTGGCAGCTGCGCAACCTGATGCGCTTCGAGGTCGCCGAGATCGGCGATCAATCGGGCTCCGGTCTCGCGTCGGATTTCAACCTGCTGCCGCAGCTCCCGGAGATCGAGGGCGAGGACGTCGTCCTGCTCGCGATGGCGCGCGAGAGCTTGCTCGAGGCGCACGAGGCCGGCCTGGCGGAACTGGGCGGCAAGCTCGACGCGTTCACGCCGAACGCCGTCGCGCTCTACGGCGCGTTCCTGCGCTACGGCGTCGTGCAGGACGAGACGGTGCTCGTCGCGAACATCGGCTACGACAACCTCGACGTCGTCGTCGTGCGCGGACCCGACCTCATCTTCGCGCGCAACCTGACCGGCGGATCGCGCCTCTTCGAGGAAGCGATCGCGCAGCGTTTCGGCATCGGTTCCGAGAAAGCGTGTCAGATCAAGGAGACGATGGCGTCTCTCGAGCCGGGCGCGTCGTTCGCCGACGCGAACCAGGAGAAGGCGAGCCGCGCGATCCTCGGCGCGGCGGGGCAGGTCCTGAGCCTCCTCCAATCCACGCTGCTCTTCTGCAAGAGCCAAGTGAAGATCAGCGGGCTCAAGCTCGACCGCGTGCTCCTGTGCGGCGGCGGCGCGAAGCTGCGCGGACTGCCGAAGTATCTTTCCGCCGGGCTCTCGGTCCCGGTCGAGCTGTTCGATCCGTTCCGCGTCGTGGACACGACCGCGCTGCCCCCGGACAAGGCCGCGCTGCTCGAGGCGAACAAGCTCGAGGCCGTGGTCGCGCTCGGGCTCGCGACGGCCGCGTCGGACCCCGACGCGTACTCGATCGAGATCCTCTCGGCGAAGGACAAGAAGCGCCGCGAGTTCTATGGCTCGCAGATCTTCCTGTGGGCCGCGGGCGTGCTCGCGCTCCTCTATCTCGGCTACGACGCGTGGCAGACGTCGAGCGCGTTGCGCAGCACGTCGGAGGTCGCGAAGAGCCTCGATCAGCAATACAAGAAGGCGAACCAGACGCACCGCAAGACCGAGGAGCTGCTCGCGGAGAACGCGAAGCTCGGCGAGCTCGCGACGGAGCTCGCGATCGCGAAAGGATCCGGCGAGCAGCTCGCGCGCGTCTTGTATGCGCTGGAATCCGAGCTGCCCGGCGACTTCTGGATCACGCAGATGTCGACCGACCTGCGCGCGGATCCGGACCTCGGCATCGAGCGCGGCCAGGAGCGGCCCGTGCTCTCGATCGCGGGCAAGGCGCGCGAAGGCACGAGCTCGCTCGCGACGCAGTACGAAGGCTTCATCCAAGGGCTCAAGCGCCGCTTGCCTTCGAACATCGCCGTGAAGGAGCGACTCGCGGCGACGGGCGCGAAGTTCACCGTCGATCTGACGCTCTTCGCGCCGCGATCGGAGACGGAGGCGAATGCGGCCGCGGGCTCCACCGATGGATCCGCGGGCGCGGACACGCCGGCAGGCGGCGCGGGCGGCTGACATGGACCTCGCGAACTACTGGCAAGAGAACAAGCGTTTCGTCGTGACGGTCGCGGCGGGCGCGATCGTGTTCGCCGTCGGCTCGATGCTGATCGGGAGCTTCTTCCGCGCCGAGCTCACGAAGCAGCGCCGCGCCGCCGACGCGACCGCGCGCAAGCTGCGCACCGAGGCGATGTACACGCAGACCGACCTCGCGACCGCGCAGAAGGAGCGCGACGAGATCGCCGCCGCCGTCGACGTCTTGAAGAGCTCGGTCGCGTTCGCGCCGCGGCGCGACTTCGTGATCGACCCTGCGCGCGGCGCGGCGAGCAACCAATACTTCGGCACCGTGTCGCGGGTGCGCGAGGAGCTCTTGACCCTCGCCGGCCGCGCGAACCTGCGCCTGCCCGAGGACCTCGGCCTGCCGGCTCTGTCGCCGACGCGCGAGGGCGAGATCGCGCGCTACCTCGAGGCCCTCGACCTCGTCGACCGCGCGGCGCGCATGGCGATCGCGTCCGGCGTGCAGCGCATCGATCGCATCGAGATCAAGCTCGACCCCGGGTTGACGTCGCGGCAAGGGGTCGGCTCGATCGAGAGCACGCGCGTGGAGTTCACGATGAGCGGACGGCCGGCGCCGCTGGTGCGCTTCCTCGAGGAGACGCAGAGCGCGAGCCCCGATGCGGCCGGTCAACCGGCGGGACCGCTCCTGATCGAGAAGGCGCAGATGCAGCCCGCGCGCACGAAGACCGACGAAGTCGGGCTCGAGGTCACGTTCGTCGTCGCGCGCGTGCACGCGAGCTAACCCGGAGACGTACTTGGAGATTCGCAAGGAACAGGTCGTGCTCGCGCTGACCACGGCGCTCGTGGGATGGCTCGCGTACGGCTCGATCTCGTCGGACGGAAAGCGCGGCGGCGCCGTGAAGCGAGCGGACGCGCCGGCGCTGACGCACACGCGCGTCCTCGATCCGACGCTCGTCCTGCCCGAGAAGCGCGAGCTCGCCGGCCGCAACGTGCGCGAGCTCTTCTCGCCGCCGAGCGACACGCGCCCCTTGCCGCCGCTCGACTTCGTCGCGCCGCCGCAGGTCCCGATCGCGATCCTGCGCCCGCCGC